>NZ_JAGIYX010000011.1:0-235013 GCF_017813315.1 Kitasatospora sp. RG8 | reverse complement strand
CCAGGCCCACCAGGCCACCAAGGCCCAGCAGATCGCCATCGGCGAGAAGGTCCTCGCCGCCCAGGGCCCCGGCGCCTGGCCCGTCTGCTCCGTCAAGGCCGGCCTCACCAAGTAACACCCCCCGCACCCCACCCCGGTGCCACCACGACCACGCCGCTGCACCCCACCGACCCACCACGGGCCCGGAACGGTACAGCGGCGTCGTGGCATTTCCCGACCCGAAGAGGGACGGAACAAGAAGTCGGTCCCGCCGACTTCCTGCTCCGCCACCGCCCCGGTCCGGACGGCTCAGTCCTTGCAGACCACCACCGCCCGCAGTCCTCCGTGTCCATGCCGTCGGTGTCACCGCGCCCGTGCAGGAGGGAAGCCGCCGGGTGGGCCGGTGGCTGCTTCCCGAATGTCCCGACGAGGACCGGTCCGCCTCACACCTGCGCGTCCGCCTGCGCCCCGTCGGGCGCCGCGCGGAAAACCCGTCGCGGGCGCGCTCGACGGTGTGACACGGTGCGGGCGGGTGCCGGTTCGGCCGTTCCGGCGGCCCGAAGCCGATCAGTGTCTACCGTGGGAGCACCCGATGACGATGCCTCAGCGCATGGTCCCCCTGCTGGAGCAGTACGACTTCGCCCGCGAGCGGCTCGCCGACCGCCTGGCCGGCCCGGTCGTGAACAGCGGGAACGGCACGGACGTCCCGGTCGGCCCGATGACGGACGACGAGTACCTGTGGGAGCCGGTCGCCGGGTGCTGGTCGGTCCGCCGCCACGCCGACGGGCCCGGCTCCCGCGCGACCATGCTCGTCGGCGCCGGCGACTGGGGCCGGGACACCGCCCCCGCACCCCACCCGGTGCCCCCGCCGTTCACCACCCTGGCCTGGCGGCTCTGCCACCTCACCGAGATGCTCGCCCTCCGGGCCGACCACACCGGCGGCACCCGCTCGCTCACCCGGGACGACTTCGAGGTGGCCGGCGACGCGGCATCCGCGCTCGCGGCCTTCGAGACGGCGGCCGACGCCTGGCGGAAGGTCCTGGCCGACACCGACGACGCGGCCCTCGACACCGTCGGCCACAGCGCCTACCCCTACGGCAGCGACCCGGAGAACCCGTTCATCGACATCGTCTGGTGGGTCAATCAGGAACTGCTCCACCACGGCGCCGAGATCGCCCTCCTGCGCGACCTCCACCACTACCGCGCGGGGTGGTCCTCGACGCCCTGACGGCGCGGGCCGCCCCGGCCCCCACCGGCAGGTCTCAGGCCGGGCGGGGCGGGAGCGGCAGCGGAAGGGCGGGCAGGCCGTCGATGCTGGTCCCGATGTACTGCTTGCCCTCGCAGTAGGTGTTGAACTCCTCGTCCGTCTTCCGGTCGAAGTACTGCTCGTGCAGGTCCCGGTCCGAGCGGTAGTCCATCAGCGGGACCGCGAACCCGCAGGAGTCGCTCACCCGCTCGGCCTTCACCAGGACGATCGCGCGCAGCGCGGAGCCGTCCGCCTCCGCGTCGAAGTGGCCCAGCAGGTCCCCGAACCTGGCGTCGTCCCGGAAGACGGGCTCGCCCTGTCCGTGCACCCGCACCACGGTCGGCGGACCGTCGAAGGCGCACCACATCAGGGTGATCCGGCCGTTCTCCCGGAGGTGCGCGATGGTCTCTGCGGTCGATCCCCCGAAGTCCAGATACGCGAGCGTGAGTTCGTCGATCACCGCGAGTGTGCCCGACCGCCCCTTGGGCGAGACGTTCACGTGTCCGTCGGCGGCGAGCGGCGCGGTGGCGACGAAGTAGACGGGCTGACGCTCGATGAACTCCCGCAGACGGCCGTCAATCTTTTCGTATGTCTTTCCCATGGTGGGATTCTCTCGCATCCCGGATGGCAAGAGCATTTCGCTCGGATGTTGGGACGCTCTTCTCGCGCAATGGGGCGCCTTCGTCGGGCCCCGGGCGGCCGCACCGCACGACGGCGCCACGGAAGCCGGCACGCCTTGCTACCCCGGGGGGCGGGGGCCGGCTGTGACACCGACCACGACTACGCGGCCCGGCCGGCTGCACGATCCGCGGACGCGCGAGCCGGTCCGGCAACGGCAAGTGCCCTCGCGCCGTACGCACGAGGGCACTCACAGGCAGCCCGCGGATCACCGCATCATGTACACGCTGTCCATGAACTCGATGATCTGCTGGTCCGTCAGGCGCTGGCCGTTGCGGTGGCCCATGGCCAGGTCGGCCTCGCTGATCATGCCGACCAGCCGGTCGCCGTCGATGACCGGGATGCGGCGGATCTGGTGCTGCTCCATCTTCTTCAGCACCGTGTCCATGCTGTCCTCCGCACGGACGCAGTGCAGGTGGCCGGCCAGTTCCATGGCCGTCATGTTCGCCGGGTCCCTGCCCTCGGCAAGACAACGGACGACGATGTCGCGGTCGGTGATGATGCCCTTCAACTTCTGGTCGTCGCCACAGATCGGCAGAGCACCGACGTTCATGTCGCGCATCATCATGGCGGCTTCGGCGAGCGTCTGGTCGGCGCGGATGCACTGGGCGCCGGTGTGCATGATGTCTCGGGCAGTGGTCACTGGGACTCCTTGTCAGATCTGCCCCCGAGTACCGGGTGTTCCGGTGCGATCACCATAAGCAACACTCCCGCCGACCGCGAGCCCACGCGATGGCGGGGACGCCGGGCCGCAGCCGCTCCCGGCGGCGGGATACTGGGCGCGATACTGGGGAGGTGACGCAGGAACTCGCCGACACGGTCGACGAAGCCGTCCGGAGCCGGCCCGCCACGGCCCTCCGGCCGTACGTCGCCTGGTACTCCGGCTACCGCCAGCGCGGCGTCGCGCCCGCCGTGCACCGGGGGCTGCCCTCGCCGTACCTGACCTTCATCCTCACCCTGGACGAGCCGCTCACCGTCGCCGGGCACCCGGACCCGGCCCAGCCGGCCGACAGCTACGCGACACTGCTGGGCGGCCTGCACACCTCCCCCGCCCTGATCACCCACGACGGCCGGCAGTCCGGCATCCAGATCGCCGTGCACCCGCTGGCCGCCCGGGCGCTCTTCGGCCTGCCGGCCGGGGAGCTGGCCGGGGTGGACGTCCCGGCCGAGGCCGTCCTCGGACGGGCGAGCGCGCGGCTCCAGGAGGCGCTCCAGCTGGCCCGCGGCTGGCCGGAACGGTTCGCCGTCCTCGACGGCGCGCTGCTGCGGGCCGCACGCCCCTCCGGGCGGGTGCCACCCGAGGTCGTCCGGGCCTGGCGGGCGCTGCGGCGCAGCGGCGGGGCGCTGCCGGTGTCGGCGCTGGCCGCGGACACCGGATGGAGCAGCCGGCACCTCCAGGACCGGCTCCGCCACGAGACCGGGCTGAGCCCGAAGGCCGCCGCCCGGGTGATCCGGTTCGACCGGGCCCGGCGGCTGCTGCGCGCGCCCGGGCCGCCGCCCCGGCTGGCGGAGCTGGCCACGCACTGCGGCTACTTCGACCAGGCCCATCTGGCCCGGGAGTTCCGCACGCTGGCCGGCTGCGCACCGAGTGTGTGGCTGGCGGAGGAGGGGCCCGACGCGGCGAAGTTCCGAAACGTCCAAGGCGGGGCCGGGACGGCGGCGCCAGAGTGGGAGCTGTGACAGCCCCCCGGTTGCCACTGCCCTTCCGAGGAGGAACTCGCCATGGACACCCAGACTCCCGTCCCGCAGGTCTGGCCCAGCCTGCGCGCCCGTGACGCCCGGGCGCTGATCCGGTTCCTGGTGGACGCCTTCGGCTTCCAGGAGGTGGTGGTGTACGGCGAGGGCGACCTCGTCACGCACGCCGAACTGGCCTGGCCGGAGGGCGGGGGTGTGATGCTGGGCTCGGACCGGCCCGACCCCGAGGGCGCCGAGCCCTGGCCCGGCCGCCCGGGCGGCTTCACCGCGTACGTCGTCACGGCGGACCCGGATGCGGTCCACGCACGCGCCGTCGCCGCGGGGGCCCGGATCACGACGGCGCCGTTCGAGACCGACTACGGCTCCCGGGACTTCTCGGCCGCCGACCCTGAGGGCAACCGCTGGTACTTCGGCACCTACCCGGGCGCGCCCCGCCCTTCGGCCGGCTGACTCCCGATGCCCCGGCACCCCCGCACCGCTCCGTCCGCCACCGCCCCGTCTGCCACCGCAGGGTCCGCGGCCGGAGGGCCGTCGGCCGCGCCTCCGCCCGCCCAGCCCTCACCCCGTAAGGCCCATACGACTCATGCGACCCACGCGGATCACGGGACCGCCAACGCCCCCGGGGCCTCCGAGGCCGCCGTCGAGCGGCTTCGGGCGCTCTGCCTGGCGCTGCCGGAGGTCTCGGAGCGGGTCAGTCACGGGGAGCCGACCTGGTTCGCCGGGGCGGGGCGGAGGGCGCGCGTGTTCGTGATGCTCGCCGACCACCATCACGACGACCGCCTCGCGTTCTGGTGCCCGGCCCCGGCAGGGGCACAGGAGTTCCTGATCGCCGAGGACCGGGACCGCTTCTTCCGGCCCCCGTACGTCGGCCACCGGGGTTGGGTCGGGGTCTACCTGGACGTGCCGCCGGTCGACTGGGCCCGGGTCCAGGACCTGGTGGCCGACGCGCACGCCCTGGTCGCGGGCTGACGCGGACCCCCGGTCGGGCGTCCCTTCCTCGCCCCATGACCATCCCCGTTGGGATCCGATCCCGGGAATCCCCCTCCTGCGACTCCCCCTCATGGAAGTCCACCCCTGGAAGCTCGCACCTGGATCCGGCCTCCGGACACCCGACCCCTGGGAATCGAAGCCCGCTTCGCTCCCGCGTCGCCGGAGGGCGTCAGGCAGGACGTACCCAGGTGTTCGTGATGCCGGTCGACGGGCCGCGCTGTTCCCGCGGGCGGCGCTGTTCCCGCACGGTGCCCCGGGCGCTGCTCACGCCGTGAGGAGCGGACGGCCGGAAGGCCGGGCAGACTGGCTGCGCGGGCCCCGCGAACCGGCGCGGCGGCCCGGCGCAGCTCGGAGGCGGCCATGCCGCAGATGGTGGTGGACGGGCGCACGCTCGCCCTCTCACACCTGGAGAAGGTGTACTACCCGGCCACGGGCACGCTCAAGGGCGAGGTGCTGCGCTACTACGCGGCCGTGCACACCGTGCTGCTGCCGCACCTGCGCGACCGTCCGGTCTCCTTCCTGCGCTGCCCGGACGGGGTGGACGGTGAGGTGTTCATCGCCAAGAACCCGCCCGCCGGGACGCCCCGCTGGGTACGGACCGTGGAGGTGCCGAGCAGCAGCGGGGAGCTGCGGCAGGTGGTGCTGGACGACGGCGCGGCACTGCTCTGGGCGGCCAACCTGGGCTGTCTGGAACTGCACGTCCCACAGTGGCACGCGGCCGCGCCCGCACTCGCGGACCGACTGGTGCTGGATCTCGACCCGGGCGAGGGCGCAACCGTGCTGACCTGCCGGGCGGTGGCCCTCCTGCTGCGCGAGCGGCTGGCGGCGGACGGGCTCGACTGCTGGGTGAAGACCTCCGGTTCCAAGGGCCTGCATCTGCTGGTCCCGCTGGAACCGACCCCGAGCGCCCGGGTCTCCGCGTACGCCAAGGAGCTCGCGGCCTCGTTGGAGGCAGCGCACCCGGACCTCGTCGTGCACACCATGGCGAAGGCGCGCCGCACGAGGCGGGTGCTGGTGGACTGGTCACAGAACAACGCCAAGAAGACCACCGCCGCGCCCTACACCCTGCGGGCGCGGGCCCGGCCCACGGTGTCCACGCCGCTCTCCTGGGCGGAGCTTGAGCGGGCCCGGTCGGAGGAGGAGCTGGTGTTCACGCTCGCCGAGCTCCCCGGGCGGCTCGCCGAGTTCGGCGACCTGTTCGCCCCGCTGCTGGCCGCGGACCGGGCCCGCCCGCTCCCGGCCGCACCGACACTCCCCACGACCCCGGCACCCGCCAAGATCCCGTCACTCCCCACGACCACGGCGCCACCCACGAGCCCGACCAGCGCCCCGGCCCCCACGCAGAGCCTCGCCCCTGCCCCCGCCCCCGCGCGCACGTCGTCGCGCTCTCCCCTGGTACTGGACCCGCCCGTCGAGGTGATGCGCCCGGCCGCCGTCCCCACCGTTCCCCCGCCGGACGGGCTGGGCGGCTCGGGCGTGCTGTACGAACTGAAGCTCGACGGCTTCCGCTGCGTGGCCTTCGCACGCGGCGAGCAGCCCCCGTACCTCCAGTCGCGGTCCGGGCGGGACCTCGCCGGCGAGTTCCCGCCGGTCGCCGCCGCCGTCGCCCGGCTCCCGGCCGGGCTTGTGCTCGACGCCGAGCTGGTCGCCTGGCGCGGTGGCCGGTTCGCGTTCGAGGAGCTGCTGCGTACCCGGCAGGCCCGGGCCGCCGACGACACCGCGCTCGGCCTGATCGCCTTCGACGTCCTGGCGCTTCCCGGGCGGGACGTCCGGCGGCTGCCGCTCGCGGACCGGCGCCGGCTGCTGCTCGCCGCCCTCGCCGACGTGCCCCCGCCGGTCCAGCCGGTGATGGCCACCACGGACCGGGCCGAGGCGCTGGCCTGGATGGAACAGCTGGCCGACACCGGGGTGGAGGGCCTGGTGTGCAAGGCGACCGGCTCCTCCTACCGCCCGCGCGGCGCGGGCCGCGTCTGGGTGAAGTACCGGCGCTCCGACACCCTCGACGCAGCCGTCCGCGCCGTCATCGGCACGGCGGCCCGGCCACGGGCGCTGGTCCTGGAGCTGGCCGACGGCCGGGTGCTGCTCTCCACCCCGCAGCTCACACCGGTGCAGTCCCGGCAGGTCGCCGAGGGGGTGCGGGGGCGGCTCGGTGAGCCGGTCCGCGACCCGGACCACGGGACCCTCCACCCGCTCACCGCGGTGCTCCGGGCCGAGGTGACGGTCACCGGCCGGCCGCCGACGGCGACCTTCGTCCGCCTGCGCGGGGACTGAAACCTCCGCGCAGCACACCGTGTGACTCCGCGTCAGTTCGCCCGCGCCCCGAGCCGACCCGTTCAAGTCCCCCCAGATCACCCTCAGGTCCCCGTTCGGTCCCCGTCCAGTCACCCCGTGCGCCCGGCCCTGCCGGGCGCACGGGGTCGCGTGGTGCCGACGGCCCCCGCCGACCGCGCCACCTCAACGGGCGGAGCCCCACCATGAGACGCCCCGCACCGAGGAGCCCCGCACCGGCGCACGGCGTCACCGCGCGTGGCGGGACCACATGACGTCACCGCGCGTGGCGGGACGGTTCGGGTGCGTGGGCCGTGGGCCAGGGCGGGCTGGTCTCCGCGCGCGGCCCGCGGGCGAACTCGGTCACCAGCGTGTCGTTGAAGACCGGGAGGTCGCCCGGTTTGCGGCTGGAGACCAGGACGCCGGGGCCGTCCCGGCAGACGTGGACCTCCTCGTCCACCCACTGGGCGCCCGCGTTGACGAGGTCGGTGCGGATGCTGGGCCAGGAGGTCAGGGTCCGCCCGCGCACCGCGTCCGCCTCCACCAGCGTCCACGGGCCGTGGCAGATCACGGCGACCGGCCGGCCGGAGGTGCAGAAGGCGCGGACGAAGGCCACGGCGTGCTGGTCCAGCCGCAGGTGGTCGGGGTTGGCGACGCCGCCCGGCAGGACGAGGGCGTCGTACCGGGCGTCATCGGCCTCCGCCACGACGTCGTCCACGGCGAAGGTGTCGGCCCGGTCCAGGTGCCGGTAGGCCTGTACCCGACCGGGCCGGGTGGAGACCAGCCGCGGGGTGCCGCCCGCCTCGGCCACCGCCTGCCAGGGCGAGGTCAGTTCGATCTGTTCGACCCCCTTCGGCGCGACCAGGAAGGCGACCGTCCGTCCGGTCAGGGTCACCAGCGGCACCGGCGATCACCCCGAGAAGTGCTGGTCCAGCACCGTCCGGCCATGGGTGGTCAGGTCGCCGGGGGTCAGCTCGACGGCGGCGGGCGGCGGGGCCGAGCGGACGCGGGCGCGCGGGCAGTCCAGGTGGACCACCAGCTCCAGGTGGTCGATCCGGGCCACCAGGCCGACCGGGACCAGCAGCCTGGTGCCCTGCACCCAGGGCCCGGCGTCGACCAGCAGGTGGTCGCCGGCGTCCTGCTCGACCCGGCCGAGCGGGCCGTCCGTCGCCTCCACCTCGTAGCCGACCAGGTTCAGGTCGGCGGCATGGTGGGAGCCCGGACGGTACTCCCACAGGTCGGTCGTCATGGCACTCACGCCTCCGGTTGGTCCCAGGGACGGCGCTCCCCGTGTTCACCGCGCTCGCGACGACCACCCCGTTCTCCGCGGTCGCGGCCCTCGCCACCCAGGAGGTCCGTGCCGTCCGCGTCCGAAAGGTGGCCCGGTCGCCGGCGGCGCAGCAGGGCCGCGACCCCGACCGCGACACCCACGCTGACCGCCCAGACCAGCGCGACCGCGACCAGGACCGGCGCGGTCGGGGTGCGCGCGCCGATGCTGAGGCAGATCGCGCCCATCACCAACGCGGTCATCAGAGCACCCGGCGGCACCTTCTGCGCCACGCGGCGCTGCAGCAGCCGGATCCGGCCCGGCTGTTTGGCCCCCATCGTGCTCAACCGCCGGTCCAGGCGCGTGTCCTGGCGCAGATCGGACTCGATCTCCTCCAGAAGCCGCCGTTCCCGGCCGCTCAACCCGGGTCCGTCCATCTCGGTCACCTCCGAGCCGTCCGGTGACGTCGTTCTCACGTCCGGGCGGATGCCCGGTTCGACTGTGCCTCAACCGCTCCGGCCGGCCGGTACGGCGGGAGGGGTCGGACGGCAGGCCCCGAAGGCCCTGGGGCGGGCCAACAGGCTGTCGTCCAGCACGTGCAGCAGGGCGGCGGCGTCGCGGTGCACCTCGACCGCGCCCGCCGCTCGAAGTTCGGGACCGGTCGTGCCTCCGGTCTCCAGGGCGACACAGGGCACGGCGGCCCGGCGCGCCGCCAGTACCTCGGGCACGCTCCCGGCGACGAACACCGCGTGCGGCGGCGGGGCGTCCACGAGGTCGAGGGCGGTACGAACGGGGTCGCCGCCCGGGGTGTTCACGGTCAGGACCGGTGCACCGGCCGGGCCGGGCCCGGTGAGCACCACCGTCCAGCCGCGCGCGTCGCACTCGCGCAACAGCTCGGCATCGTCCGGCACGGGGGCGGGCCCGCTACCGGGCAGCGCGGCTCGCCAGTCGGTACCGAAGAGTGCCGCCGAGATGACCGTCATGGCCCACCGCTTCCCGTTCCGTGCCGCACACGGGCGCGCCCTTCCAGACTAGGCCCCCACCCCCGCCCCGCGCCTGGCCAGAACGCCTCCACGGGCCCCGGCACGGGAAGTCGTCCGCCACCGGCCCGCCGCTCACGCCGTCGGGAAGCCCGGGGTGCGGTGCCGGGTGCCGTCCGGGGTGATGGCGAGGGCTTCGACGGCGGGGTGCCGGGTGGCCCAGGCGAGGGCGCGGGCGGGGCCCATGGCGAAGGCGGCGGTGGCCCAGGCGTCGGTGCGGGCGAGGCCGCGGCCGACCAGGGTGAGGGAGGCGAGCCCGGTGGCCGGCCGGCCGGTGTGGGGGTCGATGATGTGCGGGCCGCGTTCGGCGGTGCCGGAGGTGGCGACCGCGAGGTCGTGTCCGGTCACCGTGGCGGCCAGGGCGCCGGGGTTCAGCGGGTCGGCGATGCCCACCCGCCAGGGGCCACCCGCCGTTTGGACGTCGCCGCCGCCGCTGACGACGTGATCGGCCGATCCTGCGGCGCGCAGCATCCTGGACGCCTCCTCCACCGCCCAGCCCTTGACCCAGCCACTGGGGTCGAGCCGTCCGGCGGGGCGGTCGGTGAACCAGCCGTCCGTCTCCGCGGCCACCTCGCGGCAGCGGGCGAGCACCTCTGCGACGTCGGGGTGGCAACCGCCCAGGGCGAGTTCGCCCCGATCGAGGCGGCTGACGTCGCTGTCGGACCGGTACGGGGAGAAGACCGCGTCGATCTCGTGCAGCCGTCCGGCGATCCGGCGCAGGGCGGCCTCCGTCCCGGGTGCGGGATCGCGGACGGCGAACGAGAACACCGTGCCCATGACGTGCTCGGTGTGCCGGAGCAGCGGCCGCGGCGGGGCACTCACCGGTCGGCCTGGTCGAGGGCGCTCTGGAGCGAGCGGGTGTAGCCGTCGCTGGTGTAGGTGGCGCCGGAGACCACGTCGACGTCGGCGCTCTGGGCGGCGAGTGCCTCCTGGTTGAGCACGGGTATGGCGCTCGTGTTGATCTCCCGGTCGCGGCGGTCGCTGGTGGGGTACTTCACGACGTCGACCTTGGTGATCTTCGTTCCGTCGAGCGTGACCTTCACCTGGACCGGCCCGTACCGGGTGGGGACGGCGTCCCCGGTGACCGTCCGCAGGGAGGACGACCCGGGCGAGGACGCGGAGGAGGAACCGGAGGAGGAACCGGAGGAGCCGGAGGAGGAGGGCGCGGAGGCCCCCGGGGAGGCCTGCGCCGCTCCCGCGGCGGACAGCGCCGTCGGGGTCGAGCCGCCCCCGCCGTCGTGGGGTTTGAGGGAGAGCAGCAGGATCACGCCGGCGGCGGTGGCGGTGCAGGTGACGACGGCTCTTCGCATCGGTCGCTCCTATCGATATCGACGGCGGGAAGGCGGGACGGCGGAGAAGGGGGCGGCGGGAAGGGCAGCGGGGAGACGGGGAAGCGGAGAGGCGGGGACGGAGAGGCGGAGAGGCACGGCGTGGCCCGGTCAGAGCTCGAAGGACTCGTGGTGGATGCGCCCGCGACGTACCCCGGCCGCCCGCAACGCGCGGACCGCGTCCTCGCTGAACCGGGCCGGGCCGCACAGGTAGACCTCGTGCCGGGCGAGGTCGGGGACGAGCCGGGCGAGCGCGGTACCGAGGTCCCCGGTCTGGGCGCGGCTGCCGAGCAGTTCGAGCACGCGGGCGCCGCGCCGGGCGGCGACCTGGGCGAGTTCGGCGCGGAACAGCACGTCGTCGGCGGTGCGGGCCCGTTGGACCAGGGTCACCTCGCCGGGCAGGGTCTCGAACAGCGCCCGCAGCGGTGTGATGCCGACGCCCGCGCCGAGCAGCAGCACCTTGCGTGCCCGGTGCCGCCGGGCGGTGAACGCCCCGTAGGGTCCTTCGGCGCGGACCTTCGTGCCGGGGCGCAGCGCGGCGACGGCGGCGCTGTGCGCGCCGAGGTCCTTGACGGTGAAGCGGAGGAACTGCGGGTGTGCGGGCGCGGAGAGCGAGTAGGGGTTGGCGGCCCAGCGCAGTGCCCGGGTCTGGAACTGGAGGCGGAAGAACTGGCCCGGTTCGGCGCGCAGTTCGGGCAGCCGGTGGCCGGTGAGGAAGACCGAGACGACGCCCGGGCCCTCCGGCCGGACCTCGGCGACGGTGAGCCGGTGACGGCGGTCGCGCAGCCAGGGGACGGCCAGCCGGTACCAGCCGACGAGCAGCGCGGTGCCGAGGTAGAGCGCGGTCCAGGCGAGGCGGGCGGGGCCCGGGCCGAGATCGGCGCCGGTGGCGAGCTGGTGGCCGAACCCGAGGGCGACCGCGAGGTAGGTGCCGAGGTGCAGGTAGTACCAGGTCTCGTGGCTGAGGCGGCGGCGGGCGGCACGGGCGGAGACCAGGCCCGTGCCGAGCATCAGCAGGGTGGCCAGCCCGGCCTTCAGCATCTCGGGCCAGTGCAGGACGATGTCCACGCCCTCGCCGATCAGGCCGCGGCCGTCGGTGAGGGCGTAGCCCCAGACCACGGTGAGCACGTGGACGGCGACCAGCCCGACCAGGTAGCGACCACCCCAGGCGTGCCAGCGGGCGAGGCGGTCGGCGCCGACTCCGCGTTCCAGGAACGGCAGCCGGGCCATCAGGAGCACCAGGACGGGGGCCGCGTATCCGGCGAGCAGTCCGCTGATCCGGCCGGCGCCGGTGAGCCACTGCGCGGGACCCGCGATCCGCTCGGTGTCCCGCCACCAGAGCGCCAGCACGGCCACGGCGCCCGCCGCGATCACCGACCGGACGACGAGGGCCGTGGTGCCGGGGGGAAGCGGGCGGCGGGCCGGGCGACGGGCCGGACCGGCCGGACGGGCTCGGTGTGCGAGCGGTACGGTCACGGTGCCCTCCTCGGCTGCCGGTTCTGCCTGGGAGGCCAACCATGCCAGCGGAGCCGACCGTGCGCGCGCCCCCAAGAGACCCTTCACGTTCCACCGGGGAGAACGTTTCCGCAGGTCAGAGAGGGTGAACGGGAAGGCGGGAGCCCTAGTGGATCTCACCGCTTTCTCACCTGCCGACGGCTTCCGGCGCCCGCCGACGGCTTCCGACGCCTACTGGCGGCCGCGGCCGGCGCCCACCACCGGCTACGCGGGCTCGGGGTCGTCGGCGAGCCGGGCGTGCAGGTGCTCGTCGTGGTACCTGCCGTCACCGAAGAGGTACGAGGCCCGCAGGGTGCCCTCGTAGGGGAAGCCGCAGCGTTCGGCGACCCGGCAGGAGCCGTCATTGCCGGCCGCGTGTGCGATCTCGATGCGGCGGGTCCCGGCCGTGGCGATGCCCCAGCTGGTGACCGCTCTGACCGCCCGGCCGGCGGCGCCGCGGCCGCGGGCGGCCGGTACCAGCCAGTAGCCGATCATCGCGAGGCCGTCCGCCCGGTTCACCCAGCGCAGGGCGGTGTTTCCCAGCAGCGTCCGGTCGGCGCCGTCGAGGACGGCGAAGGCGGCGCTGTCGCCGCTCTCCCAACGGGCGTCGCAGCGGTCGAGGTACGCCTCGGCACCGGCCTCGTCGGTGGTGTGCAGCGGGCTCCACAGGGCGATCGCCGGATCGGCCGCGGCGGCGATCAGGGCGGGCACGGCGCCGCCACGGACGTCGGTCTTCCGCCCCCAGGGGCACAGGACGACGTCTCCCAGGTCGAGCGTGACCGGGATGAACGAGCGCTGGTCGGCTGCGGTTTCGATGGTGCTCATCCGCCCTTCCTATCCCGGCTCCGGGTGGGCGCGCCAGCGAATTCCGCCGGGCCGGGGGAACCGGCGCGGCGCGCGGGCCCGGCGGACGACGTCCAGCGCTCCGGGGGCGGGCAGGGACGGGCGAGTGCGGCCGGTCCGGGCGGGGAGAGCCGGCGCGGGCGGGGAGGGCCGGCGCGGGCGGGGAGGGCCGGCGCGGGCGGGGAGGGCCGGTGCGCCGGGGACGACAGCCCCCGGCGCACCGGCCGCAGCAACCGGCCCGGGAGGGCGTCAGATCCGGGCGAGGTAGCCGTTGTCGACGAGCCAGAGCACGTTCAGCCGGGCCGGGCCGTTCGGCACGAGGGCGGCGTCGAGCTGGTACTGGAAACCGTAGCCGGGCTGGCCGAACCAGGGCGCGATCGGGCCGGCGTGCACCTTGAACGGCTTCAGCACCTTGTAGTCGTGGTAGTTGCAGGGGGCCGCGGGGTTGCTGTCGAGGCTCTGCGGCGGGATCGAGCGGCTGGCGTAGGGCAGGCCCTCGGGGGCGAGGAAGGAGCCGTACTCGCTGCCGTAACGGTCGATGTTCTGGTTCGGGTAGAGGGTGAGCTCGAACTCGATCGGGCTGCCGTCGGGCAGCGTGACGTAGCCGTTCGCCGGCGGGTAGATCCAGCCCGGGCTCCCGTTGTTGGCGGTGGGACTGTAGTAGGTGGTCAGGAACTTGTCCTCGGAGAGGCCGCCGGTGCGCTTGTAGCCGATCAGCTCGCGGCCGACCGGGCCGGTGGTCGGCAGGTCCTCGGGGCCGAGGCGCGGATCGCCGTGGTAGTCGGCGGCCGAGCACTCGTCGGAGGGGGTCGCGGTGGCCGCATCGGCGGTGGCCGCGGCGGAGGCCGGCAGGGCGGGGGCGAGCAGCGCTACGACCGCGGTCAGCGGTGCGACGAACAGGCGAAGGCGAAGGCGCACGGTGTCTCCGTCGTATCAAGGTCATAGGGACCGGAGGATGATCCGTCACCCTCCGTGTCCAGGTCGCCACCCAGGCAAGCGGATCACCTGACTCCACGTCAACAGGACGGGCCCGTCATGCCGGTGTTTTCTCCTGTTTCGGCCAACCCGCCCGTGTCCGACCCGGGGGGCGTGCAGGATGGAGGGTCACGCCCCCCGGGGAATGGTCGCGCCCCACGGCGCCCCATGGCGCGCCCGGCCGGCACCGTCCGCACCGCCGCACCGCCGCTCCACCCGTGCTTGCCGCCCCCTCTCGCCGTCGGCCGGCACCGTCGGCCCGGACCCCACCCGCCCCCTGGATCACACCCGGATGCACACCCGGATCCGCCCCCGCAGCCGCGCTCGGAGCCGCGTCGTAACGAAGCCGTTCCGGGCGCCATCAAATGCGTTGACAGTGCGTCAAGTCGCCCCGACCATCACGGATACGGCCCGGCCGTCAGGCCGTCGCCGTACCGACAACCGGGGGTGGACAGCGATGTCGTACCAGGCACAGCAGTGGGGGCCCGAGAAGATGCCGGGCTCGGTCCGGTGGGCGGTCGCAGGGGTGTGGGTGCATGCCGTCCTGAACGGCCTCGCCGGGCTCTTCCTGTTCGCGCTGATGAGCGACGAGACCGGCGACGACGCCGGGCTGGTCAGGCTCGTCGCCGCCCTGTCGCTCCTCATCGCCGTCATCCTCGGCATCTGCGCCGCGCTGGCCCCGCGCCGGGCCGGCTGGACCAGGATCACCGTACTGGTGATCGAGTGGCTCTCGATCATCTCCGGCCTGCTCCAGCTCTTCTCCGGCGCGTTCATCGCGCTCGCCGCGCTCGCCATCGCCCTGCTGATCGTCACGGCCTTCATGTCGAACGACGGCAAGCGGTGGTTCAACGCCTGACGGAACGCGGCGCGCGGGCGAGGAGGCGCAGCGACGGAGAGGCGTCGTCCGGCGAGGACCCCTCGCAGCGGGGGCCCTCGCCGCGAGGACGCCTCTCTATGCGATGTTCCGTCAGGACCGGCTGCTCGGCGCCATCTTGCCGAGGGCGTGGAGCAGCCGGTCGAGCGCGTCACGGGAGTTCGGCTCGGTCAGGTTGACCATCAGCCGGAAGGCCACCTTCAGCAGGGCGGGGTGGCCGAGGCCGAGCGCGCCGGCCGTGCCGAGCAGGCGGGGGCGGCCCAGCACGTCGGCGACCAGCCGGCCGAGCGCGAAGTACCCGTCGTAGGCGGCGCGCAGCGCCTGCGGGTAGGCGCGCAGGGCGAGTTCGCGACCGCGGTCGGTGCGCCGGGCCAGCGCCTGGACGATCGTCTCGGCGGCGTACCGGCCGGACTCCATCGCGTAGGCGATGCCCTCGCCGGTCGCCGGGCTGACCGTGCCGCCCGCGTCGCCGATCAGCAACAGCCCGTCGGCGTAGTGCGGCTGGCGGTTGAGCCCCATCGGGAGGGCCGAACCGCGGACGGGCTCGGTGATGCCCTCGGGCGTGAAGCCGTACTCGGGCGGCAGGAGGGCGCACCAGCGTTGGAGCAGGTCCCGCCAGTCCACCTCGCGGGCCACGGCGGCGGTGTCCAGCACGCCGAGGCCGACGTTGGCGGTGCCGTCGCCCATCCCGAACACCCAGGCGTAGCCGGGCAGCAGGCGCTTGGCCGGGTCCCGCGGGTCGCGCAGGTCGAGCCAGGCCTCCAGGTAGCGGTCGTCGTGCCGCGGGGTGGTGAAGTACGTCCGGTAGGCGACGCCCATCGCCCGGTCGGTGCGGCGGTAGCGCTTCATGGCGAGCGACAGCCGGGTGGAGTTCCCGTCCGCGGCGACGACCAGCGGCGCGTGGTAGCTGACCGGTTGCCGGTCCTCGCCGAGGCGGGCCGTCACCCCGGTGATCCGGCCGGTCCGCTCGTCGACCAACGGGCCTGCCACGTTGGCCCGTTCGACCAGTCGCGCGCCGGCCGAGGCGGCCCGGCGGGCGAGCAGTTCGTCGAAGTCGGCGCGCCGCCGGACGAGTCCGAACGAGGGGAAGGCCGAGAGCTGGGGCCAGTCGAACTCCAGTCGTCGTTCCCCGGCGACCACGCGCAGTCCCCGGTTGTGCAGCCAGCCGGCCTCCTCGGAGACGTCGATGCCGAGGTCGACCAGCTGCTTGACGGCGCGCGGTGTCAGACCGTCGCCGCAGACCTTCTCGCGGGGGAAGGCCGACTTCTCCAGCAGCAGCACGTCGAGGCCGGTCCGGGCGAGGTGGTAGGCGGCGGTGGAGCCCGCCGGTCCCGCGCCCACCACGATCACGTCGGCGTGCTCCGGCCCGCGGCCGGGCGCGAGATCGGTGGACAACTGCTGCTCTGGGCCGGGCATCAGGCACTCCCACGGGTCGGATCGGCTGCGGACTCGCGGTCACCGACGATAGGGACAGCGGCCACCGTGCCGCGCCCCGACACGCGGACCCCGCCCCGATGACCGGTCGTTACCGGCCATCGGGGCGGGGCGTCGGCACCCGCGACGGTGTTCGGGGCTCCCTCGGGCACGTGCGACACGGGTCGCCGCGCGCGCCCCCGGAGGTCAGAGACCGCCGTTGACGACGGCGCTGGAGACCGCGCCGCGGTGGAGGTTCCACTTGGCGAGGATCTTGTCGTACTCGCCGCTGTGGATCACCTCGTCGAGCGCCTTGGCGATGACGTCGCGCAGGGCGGTGTTGCCCCTGGCGACGGTGATGCCGTACGGACCGGCCTGCAGGAAGTTGGAGCCGGCCAGCTCGAAGGTGCCGACGCGGCCCGGCTGGGTGGTGTTGTACTGGGCCACCGGGTAGTCGTTCAGGTCGGCGGCCGCCGCGCCGGCGGCGACCTCGGCGAGCGCCTGGTCGTCGCTCTCGAAGCGGTGGATCTGCAGCTGCTTGCCGGTCCGCAGGCAGGCCGCGGTCTGCCGGGTGGCCAGCTCGTCCTGGACGGTGCCGCGCTGGACGGCCACGGTCCGGCCGCAGAGGCTCTCCAGGGAGGAGAGGTTCAGCGGGTTGCCGGCCTTGACCACCATCGACGTCCCGGAGCCGAAGTAGTCGACGAAGTCCACGCCCGCATCGGCCTGGTGGCCGTCGTCGGCGGCGCCCAGCTGGCGCTGCTTGGTGTCGATCACCGCGGACATCGCCAGGTCGATCTGCTTGGCCTGGACGGCCGGAATCAGCTTCTCGAACGGCATGTCGGTGAACTCGACCTTCAGCCCGATCGCGGAGCCGATCGCCTTGGCGAGCTCCGGGTCGAGCCCGGCGGGCGCGCCGCCGGAGTCCTTGAAGTCCACCGGCGGGTAGTTGAGGTAGGAGCCGATCTTGAGCACCCCTGCGGCCTTGACCGCCTTGGGGAGCCGGGCCTGGAGGTCGTCCTGGCTGCCGGGAGCCGGGGCGGGGCTGCCGCAGCCGGTGAGCAGCAGGCCGCCGGCGCCGAGGGCGGCGGCGGCACGCAGCGGCCCTCGGGAGCGCCCTGCGACGGACAGGAGGTCGGTGGGAGCGGGTCGGGGTGCGGGAGCGGATCTGGGTGCGCGGGTGGATCTGGGTACGGGGGTGGTGAGGGTTCGGTGCATCGCGATGCGTCTTCTTCGCAGGTGAGGGAGTGCGTTCAGGGAGACGCCGCGCCGGAGGGCTGCCGGGGTACGCAGGGCGGACCACATCGCCGTGTGCCCGGATGGGGCCGCCCCGGGGTGTGGGGGCGGCCGGTCGGCGGAGGTCCGCCTTCAGGGGCGGTCGGGGCCATCCTCGCACCCCTCGCCACGGGCGGAGGAGGCGGGGCGACCGAGGGCACGGTTCCGTCGGCGCAGAGGCGGCGGCTTCGGCGGGCCCCGGCGGCGGCTTCGGCGGCGTCCCCGGCGTCGCGCGCGTGCGCCCACGTCGACGCGGAACGGGCCGCGGCGCCGCGCGGGTCACGGGGCGGGTCACGGGGCGGGTCACGGCATGGGTCAGGGGCGGTGCGGCCACGGGTGGAGGCCGCGGCCCGGGCGCGGCCTCCTGTGCCGCCCCTTCGGGCATGGTGGCCTCCGGAGGATCGGCACCCCGGGCGGTGCACGTATCTCTCACAATCGGGTGATCGGATCGTTGCACGGGACTAAATCGGACAATTAGCCTGCCCGCATGGCAATCCGGCCAAATCTGCCTTGCATCGCCGCAGCGGCTGCGCAACGTTAGGGCCTCTCGTTCGCCGTCACCCATCGTCACCGGTCGGGGTTCCGGCTGCCGAGGGCTCTCCCACCTGCCTCGCGGGCCTCACCCGGCCCGCCGATCCACCATGGACACCAGCATGCGCATCCGCTCCACCGCAGCGCGATCCCTCGTCGCCGTTCCCACCGCCGCCGCCCTGCTGCTGCTCGCGCCGACCGCGCACGCGGTCGCCGGAGGCAAGCCCCCGAAGGGCAACAACGGCACCGTCAAGATCCACGACACGGCGACGGGGCAGGAGGACACCCGCAACGAGCCCAAGGTCTGCACCTTCTACCTGGACTCCTTCGGCTTCGACCCCGGCCAGGACGTCATCTGGCTGATCGCCGAGGTCCACGACAAGACCGAGAAGGCCGTCGCGTTCGGCGACCTGCCGGTGGACGGCAAGGGCCACGTCCGCACCGAGGACATCAACCTGCCGGACGGCCAGTACAAGCTGTACTGGGCCTCGGTCGAGCTGGTCGACGGGAAGCTGCCGGCCGAGCCGGACCTCAACAACCCCAAGCACAAGGTCTTCAAGGTCGACTGCGGCGGCAAGACCCCGGCCCCGACCGGGAAGCCCTCGCCGAGCGCCACCCCGTCCAAGACCGCGTCGGCCTCCCCGAGCGCCACCCCGTCCAAGACCCCGTCCAAGACCCCGCCCGCCTCTCCGAGCGCCACGCCGACCACCTCGACCTCGCCGTCGCAGTCCCCCTCGGCGACGCCTTCGCAGACGCCGTCTGCGACCAGCACGCCGACCACGACGCCGAGCGTGCCGGCCTCGCCGACCGCGACCACCACGCCGTCGGCCAGCCCGTCGGCGACCACCACGGAGAAGCCGTCCGCGACCCCGTCCGCGACCTCGTCGGCCACCACCCCGGCCACCGCCGCGCCGAGCACCGAGGCCCCGGCCCCGACCACCGGCCCGTCCACCGCCCCGACCGCGACCGTCCCGGTGCAGACCCCGCCGGCCAACACCGTGGTCAACCCGGACAAGCCGCTGATCATGCCCGCCGCGGTCAGCGTCCCGACCCCGATCCCGGGCGCCGCGCAGGCCGGAAAGAACCTCGCCTCCACCGGTAGCGACGGCACCCTGCTGTACGCCGGCACCGGCACCGCGCTGCTGCTGGCCGGCGCAGGCGCCGTGGTCTACACCCGCCGCACCCGCAAGTCCTCCTGACCCCGGGAAGCAGAACGGGCGGGCCGGTGACCGACAGGTCGCCGGCCCGCCCGCCGGTTCCGGGAACGCTCCGGTGAGAAACCGGGGCCGGAAACCGGCGGGCGGGCCCGGCCAGGGGGCGGGCCCGCATCGCCACCGGCCCAGCCGGGGCACGGGCACAGGCACGGGCACAGGCACGGGCACGGGCACAGGCACGGGCACGGGCCCGCTCCGGTCACGGGTTGATCGCGAGCACCACGAACGCCGCCATCACCGCCAGGTGCACCGCGCCCTGCAGCGGGGTGGCCCGCCGGGGAATGACCGTCAGCGTGCCGACCGCGATGGTCAGCGAGAGCAGCACCAGGTGCGACGGGCCGAGCCCGAGCACCAGCGGGCCGGGCAGCCAGGCCGAGGCGACGGCCACCGCCGGGATGGTCAGCCCGATGCTCGCCAGCGCCGAGCCGAGTGCCAGGTTGAGGCTGGTCTGCACCCGGTTGCGCAGGGCCGCACGCAGCGCCGCGATGGTCTCCGGCAGCAGCACCAGCAGCGCGATGACCACGCCGACCACCGAGGACGGCAGTCCGGCCGACTCGACCGCCGACTCGATGGTGGGAGAGACGCCCTTGGCCAGGCCCACCACCGAGACCAGTGAGACGCCGAGCAGCACCAGGCTGGCGAGCGTCGCCCGGTTGGTCGGCGGCTCGGCGTGGTCCTCCTCGGTGAGGATCTTGCCCTCCGGCGTGACCGGCAGGAAGTAGTCCCGGTGCCGGATGGTCTGGGTGGCCACGAACAGCCCGTACAGCACGATCGAGGCGGCCGCCGCGAAGACCAGCTGGGTGGAGGAGAACTGCGGGCCCGGCGAGCTGGTGGTGAAGGTCGGCAGGACCAGGCTGAGCGTGGCGAGTGTGCCGATGCAGGCCAGCGCCGCACCCGTGCCCTCGGCGTTGAACACCGCCACCCGGTACTTGAGCGCGCCGATCAGGATGGACAGTCCGAAGATGCCGTTGCAGGTGATCATCACGGCGGCGAACACGGTGTCCCGGGCCAGCGTGGCGGCCTTGTCCCCGCCGTCGGCCATCAGCGTCACGATCAGCGCCACCTCGATGACGGTCACCGCCACGGCGAGCACCAGCGAACCCATCGGCTCGCCGACCCGGTGGGCGATCACCTCGGCGTGGTGAACGGCGGCGAGCACCGCGGCACCCAGGAAGCACGCCACCTGGGCCACCACCCAGCCGGGCACGTCACGGTGCCAGGTCAGGACGAGAAGGACGAGGGACGCCACCGGGACGACCACGGTCCACTGGGCGATGACCGCGTGGAGCTTTCTGATCATGCGGCCGAGCATCGCATCCCGTCACCGCGATGGCCGGGCGACGGCGCCGGTCACCCCCGCCGATGTGACCGGGCCCCAGTGCCGCGAGCGACGTCCGCGCTGGTCAGCCACCGTACTCGGCGAGGTAACCGAGCACCTTGGCGACATGCGCACTCACCCGGTCGGGGACGCCGCCGGCGTCGGCGACGGTCTTGTCGCTGGTCCGGTAGCCGGCCGTGACGAGGGCCGGCAGACTGCCCGTCATCCCCCGGTGCTTGAACTGCTGGTCGAGCCAGCAGACGTAGTTGCCCATCGACGCGATCGCGTCGACCGGGTCGAGGTAGTCCTTCACCCCGTCGTGGTCGGCGTCCTGCGCCCAGGCGTTGAAGACGGCGGGCGTCCACATCGCGATGCCGTACTCGCCGGACTCGGGGTGGGCGGCCTTCGGGTCGAAGCCGCTCTCGGCCTTGAGCATCGCGGCCAGCAGCGCCGGAGTGATCTCCGGCTCGGGGCACCGACGGGCCGCGTCGTCGATCGGGCCGCGCAGTTCGGCGGGCACATCGGCACCGGGTGGGAGTGCACCGGACGGAACCGCCACCGGCACCTTCGCACCGGACGGCGCCACCGCGGGCACCTTCGCACCGGGCGGGAGCAGGCCGGCCGGGGAGGACGGCGGCGACGCACCGGGCGCCGGCCCGGCCGTGGCGACGTGCTCCGGGGACCCGACGTGCTCCGGGGACCCGACGGGCTCCGGGGCGCCGGTGAGGGCGAGCACCACGGCGGCCGCCGCAACCACCCCGGCCAGCCCCACCAGCCTGCCCGCACCCGTGACCGCACCCGCACCGCCCGCGGTCGCACGGCCCGGACCCGGCCCCGGACCCGGACTGCCCGCACCCGCACTGCCCGGCCGGGTCCGCCGCCGACCTCCGCGTTCCCGGCCCGCGGCGGTGCCCTGCCGCCCGCTCGCCGCGGCGGCGGTGAGCAGGGCGGTGAGGTCCACCCGCCCCCGCGCCTCCCGGTCCACGGCCAGGCAGGCCGTCACCACCTCCCGCCAGCAGGCGGGCAGCGCATCGTCCAGCCGCAGCGGCGCCGCGCCGCGCGCGTACGCCTGCGCGGCGAGCGAGCGGGCGCGGGCGGTCGCACCCAGGAAGGGGTGCAGCCCGCCGGTGAGCAGCTGGTGGGCGAGGACGCCGAAGGCCCAGATGTCGGCGCTGGGGCGCAGGGCGACGCCGCGGGCGCCGGTCCGCTCCGACCACCACTCGGGCGGGACGTGGTCGGGCGAACCGAGCGGCGGCGCATAGGCGTGGGTGCCCTCCAGCTCGGCGGTGAGGCCGAAGTCGGCGAGCTTGGCGGTGCCGTCGGCCATCAGCAGGATGTTGCCGGGCTTGAGGTCGCCGTGCACCCAGCCGGCGCCGTGCATGTGGGTGAGACCGGCGCCGACCTCGGCGAGGATCCGTTCGGCGCCGGGGACGGGCGCATGCGGACGGGCGGCGGCCAGGACGTCCTGGAGGCTGCGGGCGGCGCGTTCCATCACCAGGGCCACCGCCCCGTCGAGCCCGGGGTGCGTGGGGTCGTCGACGGTGACGACGGCGAGGGTGCGGATCAGGTGCGGGTGGTCGGCGAGACGGCTGAACCGCATCTCGCTCCGGGCGACCTGCGCCATCGTCCGCCGCTGCCCCGGGCTGAGCCGCGCCGGGCTGAGGAACTTCACCGCCGCGTCCGGGAGTTCACCCGTCCCGTGGGCGGCGTGAACGGTGCCCCAGGCGCCGGCGCCGATCGGCTCGCCGGTACGGTAGCCGGCCACGGGGTAACCGGGCGGCACCGCGACCGGCGGCTCCTCGGACCGGTCCGGCCGCGGGGCGGCGGGCTGCGCGGGCGGCGACACGGCGCCGTCAGCCGCCGCGCCGGGGCGGGAGCAGCGCCAGGTGTTCCTCCCGGACGAGGTCGAACCTCAGCGCCAGGGAAACGAGTTCCTCCCGCTTGCCCCCGCTGCGGCCGGCCCCGTCCGCCGCCTCCTCGGGCGTGTCGCGCAGGCGCAGCTTGGTCGCCACCAGGTAGTCGATGTGGTAGTTGACGGCGGATCGGGTGAGTTCCCGGCAGGCGGGCAGGGCGCGCAGCCGGGACACCACGTCGGTGACGCCGGGGACGGAGGCGGCGGAGGGCGAGCGCAACCGGGGTTCACAGAGGGCGAGCAGCACCAGGAAGTACTTGGAGGTCGGGTCGAGGGCGAACGGGCTGACCGTCCGCTCGCCGTCACGGGCGTCGGACTCGCCCTCCAGGTAGGCGTGTTGGGGTGCGAAGACCTTGAAGGCGGCCGGCTCGCCGAGAGCCGGCAGCAGCACCCGGGAGAACTCGAACGGCACCGGCGCGCCGAGCCGGCCGGGCGCGACCTTGACGTGCTCGCCGGCGCCCTCCAGGTTCTCCACCACATAGGTGGCGGAGGCACTGAAGTTGGAGAGCCGCCAGTAGTCCTCGGCGGCGGTGATCTCGCCCGCCCGGCGCGAGACGCCCTGGTCGGCGAGCGGGATGGCGACGGGGCGGCCGGGTTCGCCACGCCCGAACTCGGCCGCCTCGCCGGGGCCCAGGTGCAGCAGCACCGGCCGGGCGGGGCCGGCGGGCCGGGTGGAACCGGCGGGCCGGGCAGGGCCCGGATGCCGGCCGAGGCTCGCGGGCCGGATCGACGGCCCGCCGGACACGAGCCCGCCGGGGGACTCGCGGCGGGCTTCCGGGCGGGGTTCGGGCAGTTGCACGATGACCGTGTCCATGCAGGCCACCTCCGTGGGTCGGGTCGATCGTAGCCGTCCGAACCGCCTCGCGCCGGTCCGCCACTCGAACGAGTGAACGCCGTGGCGTGGCGGCACCGGGCCCTCGCCACCGGGCGCCGATTCCGCCTGCTCATCACCGAGTTGGCGGCCGGTCGGACGGGCCGGACCTCCTCCGGGAGGCGGAGGCCGCTCCTCCTCCCGGTCGGCGGGTCGGGCCGGTCGGCCGAGAGACACACCCGCCGGCGGCTGCCAGAGTTTCGGCCATGGACACCACCAACACCCCTGCCCCCGGCGCCGTTTCACCGGCAGCCACCCCCGCGCGACGGTCCCTCCTGGGCGCCTCCGTGCTCGGGCTGGCCGCCGCGGCGGCCACGGCCGGCCCGCTGGGCGCCGCCGGCCGCGCCGAGGCCGCCCCGCAGGAGCGGCGCACACCACGCCGGTTCGAGGGCCGGACCGTGCTGATCACCGGCGCCACCTCGGGGATAGGACGGGCGGCCGCGACCGCGTTCGCCGCCGAGGGCGCGCGGGTCGGGTTCTGCGGCCGACGGGCCGAACTCGGCCGCCAGGTCGAGCAGGAGATCCGCCACGGCGGCGGCGAGGCCTCCTACTTCCCGGCGGACGTGCGCGACCCGGCCCAGGTCGAGCGGTTCACCGAGCAGGTGGCGGCCCGGTACGGCGGCATCGACATCGCGGTCAACAACGCCGGGATCGGCAGCGGCCGGCTGCTCCACGAAATGACCGTCGCCGAGTGGGACGACGTCATGAACACCAACGCCCGCGGAGTGTTCCTCGCCGTCAAGTACCAGGTCCCGCGCATGCTGAAGGCCGGGCGCGGGGTGATCGTCTGCACGGCGTCCTCGGCCGCCGAGCAGGCCCGGCCGAACGGCGGAGCCTACGCGGCGAGCAAGCGGGCGATCCAGGGCATCGTCAAGGCGGCGGCCCTGGCGTACGGGCCGCGGGGCATCCGGGTCAACGCGATCCTGCCGGGCACCACCGACACCGCGTTCGTCCGCCCGCCGGGCGTGCCGGACGCCGACTGGGCGCGGTTCAAGCAGGCGTTCGGCCCGCTGAACGTCGAGGGGCTGGAGCGGATGGCCGAGCCCGCGGAGATCGCCCGGGCGATCCTGGCGCTCGCCTCGGACGACTTCGCCTACCAGAGCGGCGCGTCCGTCCCGGTGGACGGCGGGGCGACGGCCGGGCGGCGGATGGTGATGCCGCCGGCCCGCTGAGTCGTCACCGGCGCCTCCCGGGGGCGGCCGGGGCTCCCGGGGCACATGGCCACCATGGTTGCAGCACGTAGTTGAACCGTCACCTTGAGTGTGATGCAGCGCACATGTGGCATGTCCACAATATGTGCAAGACTCATCCCACCCAGTGAGATTCCCTTGATTTCCAAGGAGGTTCCTATCATGCACGCTAGGATCGCAGCTCTGATGGTCGCCGTGGCAGGGATCACGGCCGCAACGGCCCTTCCGGCCTCGGCGGCCACGGTCGCCGACACGTCGGACAAGGTGGCGTGCATCGCCGCCGTCAACCTGCCGTGCGCCTGGCAGGAGACGACCGACGGAGGCTTCGTCGGGGTGGCGCAGGTCTCGGCCGCCGACCCGGCACAGCTGACGCTCGTCCGGGTCGAGGTCCGGACGCAGCGGGCCTGGGGCAGCCCGTGGGTCACCGTCGCGTCCGCGACCACCGTCACCCACGGGTCCGCCAAGGCCGTCACGCCCCGCGTGGTCACCGGCGATCTCCGGATGATCTGCGCCACCGGCGGCCCGGCGCTGGATGCCGCGCAGCGGGTCACCACCTGTACCAACCCGTTCTGATCCCGGCAGGGTTCGTGAGGCCTCCGGGGACCGTGGGGGTTCCGTAGGCCTGAAACGGTTCGGGGGGCACGGCTGGGCCCTGCCCCCCGAACACCACCAACTCCACCGGCAGCCACTCAGGAAGCTCCCGGCCCGCACCCGGGCCAAGGGCGCGCCGACAATGCGCCAACCTCCCGCCGAAGCCCGCCCGGCGTGTACAACCCCTCTCGGAGCATGGGATTTTGCACTATCTTGGCCATGCGTGGAGCGGGGCGGGCCGCCCACCCGGCAGGCGTGCCCCGAGCCACGAGGCCCGCCCGCGCACCGCGCACCGCGCTCCGCCCCCGCCACGGCGACACCTACGGGAACGAAGGGGGAGCGTGTCGATGCCCGAGGGGACCGCGCGTTCGGCCGGGTCCGGCGTCGGCCCGAGCACCAGCACCAGCACCAGCACCAGCACCAGCACCAGCACCAGCACCAACGAACCGGAAGCCGACGCGACCGGTCCGGACGACCCTGACGGCCCTCGCGGCCTTGACGTCCCTGACGGCCCTGGCGGCCCGGTCCGCGCCGCGGCCCACGTCGGCCCGGCCGCCGCACCACCGCGCGGGCGACTCGCCAGCCGGCGCGGCACCGTCGACGCCGTCCTGCGCCGCTCCCCCGCACAGCCACTGTTCCGGCTCGCCGCCACCCGCCGGCTCGCCGTCCTCGCCTACCACGGCATCGACGACCCCCGGACGTTCGCGCTCCAGATGGACCGCCTCGTCCGGGTCGCCCGCCCGGTCTCGCTGGCCCGGGTGGAGCAGGCCGTCACCTCCGGACGGCCGCTGCCGCACCGCAGCGTGCTGGTCACCTTCGACGACGGCGACCGCACCGTGCTCACCGAGGGCCTGCCCGTCCTCGCCCGCCTCGGCATCCCGGCGGCCGCCTTCGTGGTCACCGAACTCATCGACGGCGACCGGCCGTTCTGGGGGTCCGAGGCCGCGTTCCTGGCGGCCCACGGCGGCACCGCCCGCGCACTCGCCAGCACGGCACCCGGCGAGGTGGTGCGCAGGATGAAGCGGCTTCCCGACACCGACCGCCGGACCGCCCTCGCCGAACTGCGCGAGAGCGCCCGCGCCGGCGCCCCGCGCCAGGAACAGCTCACCCGGCAGGACCTGTTGACGCTGCGCCGGTCCGGAGTCGCGATCGGCAACCACACCGCCGGCCACCCCTGCCTCGACCACTGCGACGACGACACCGTCCAGGACGAGATCACCCGCGCCCACCGCGACCTGACCGGCTGGCTCGAAGGAGAGGAACCCACCGCCTTCGCCTACCCCAACGGCAACGTCGACCACCGCGCCGACCCCGTGCTGCGCCGGCTCGGCTACCGCACCGGCTTCCTGTTCGACCACCGGCACGACCGGCTGATGCCGCGCCGGCCGCTGCGGATCAGCCGTCTTCGGGTGAACTCCACCACCGGCCGGGACAGGTTCGACACAATTCTCTCCGGACTCCATCCGGCCGTGCACCGGCTGCGCGGTGGGGCCTGACGAGCGCTGGGGGTCTGGATGGCACCTGTCGAAACCACCGAGACCGGGCCCGGGAGCGGGACCGGGAGCGGGACGGTGACCCGGGCCACCGCGCCCGTCCGGTACCGCACCGCCGCACTGCCGACGGATGTGCTGGACGGCTGGCGGCAGTTGGCGGCCGCCGATCCCGGCGGCTCCTGGTTCACCACGCCCGAGTGGGCGCTCGCCTGGTGGGAGACGCTCGGCGCCGGGCAGGGCGCCGGTGAGATCACGGTCTGGCGCGAGCCGGACGGGCGGGTGTCGGCCGTCGTCCCGCTGCTGCGCACCTGGCGCCGCCTGCACCCGCGCGCACCGCTGGCCGTCCCCTGCCTGACCGTGCTCGGCTCCGGCCCCGGCGCCGCCGACCATTGCGGCTTCACCGCCGCGCCGGAGCGCCGCGCCGAGGTAGCCGCCTGGCTCGCACGGCGGGCACGCCGCACGACGCTGCTGCTCGGCGACCTCGACCCCGCCCAGCACGGCCTGCTGCCGCCCGGCGCGGTGGAGACCGGCCGCACCCCGTGCCCGCGCGCCGACCTCACGGCGGGCCCGGACGCGCTCGGTTCCCGCCGGTTCCGCGCCGACCTGCGCCGCTACGGCCGCAAGCTCGCCGCCGAGGGGATCACCTTCCGCTGGGTGGCTCCGGCCGTCTGCGAGGGCGAACTCGCCGAGCGGACCGCGCTGTTGCACACCGTACTCCGACTGCACGGCGAGCGGCGCGCCGCCCTCGGCCTGCCGACCACCTTCGACAATACCGGGCGAAGGCCGCGCGCCGGGGCTGAGCAGCGGGGTGTGTCAGGAGCCGGCCGTCCCGGTGACCAGGGCCACCGCCTCGTCGAGCCTTCCGACCTCGTCCGGGCCGAGGGTCGGGTTGGCCGCGCGCTGCGTCCTGGCCTCCGCGAGGTGCTCCTCCTCGATGCCGTCGAGATGCCGCAGCAGCGAGGAGAGCACGGCCCGGGCCGCCACGGAGACGGCGGGCACGGAGACGGCGACCTGCGCCAGGATCAGCGCGGCCATCGCCGAGTCCAGACCGGGCGGCCCCTCCTCGGCGGTGGCCCAGTCGATCACCATCGGTCCCTCCGGTGTCAGCACGACGTTCTCGGGATGGAAGTCCAGGTGCAGGACCCGGTGCCCGGGGTCTGTGGAGCGGCGCGCCGGGATCGCGTGCAGACGCCGCAGCAGCCCCGCCATCATCTCGCCCGCCCGTTCGGCCGTGATCGCGCCGCTG
Source organism: Kitasatospora sp. RG8 (assembly GCF_017813315.1). Classification (NCBI taxonomy): domain Bacteria; kingdom Bacillati; phylum Actinomycetota; class Actinomycetes; order Kitasatosporales; family Streptomycetaceae; genus Kitasatospora; species Kitasatospora sp. RG8. The sequence continues at coordinate 207,285 of NZ_JAGIYX010000011.1, read as the reverse complement.
ACCAGCGCCTCCACCATCGTCGTTCCGGACAGCCGCTGCATCACCAGCTCACCGGCGGCCGGCCCCGGCCAGACCGCGGGAACGGGAAAGCCGCGCTCCGCCAGGTACGCCATCACCTCGGCCTCAGCCGTGGCGTCCTCACCGCCCCGATAGCGACGCAGCACCCGGCCGTCGTCCAGCGCGAACACGTCCGCCGTCCGGCCCGCCCCCACCAACTCACCGATCCTCATGGCGGAGAACCTAGTTGGGGCAGCCGGGTGGTGCCAGATCAACGGCCTGCCGAGCTGCGCTGACGTAGGTGCTCCGCTGCCGGGGAACCGCTACCGACGGCCTCCCCGGGAACCGGCCATCCCAGGGCCGACGGTCTAGGAGCCGACCTTCCCGGAGCCGGCGGTCCCCGAGCCGGCGGTCCCCGAGCCTGTGCTCGCGGGGCCGGCGGTCTCGGGGCCGGAGCTGGTGCGGATCGACTGCGTCGCCGCCGGCACGCCCGTCCCGCTGCCCGTCCCGCCGGCCGTCGGCCCCCTCATCGGAGCTCGGGCGGGGACTCCCGGTGATGCCGGTACGCCGCCCGCGGCGGCCCCCGCCACCACCGCGCGTGCCGGGGCGCCCTCGGCGGAGCCCACGCCGACGGCGCCCGCCCTGGAGTCGACGGCGGCCAGCGAGACCAGCTGCAGCACGAAGTTGGGGTGTTCCGGATGGCCGCCGGTCCAGTCGGCGTCCTTGCTGCGGATCACCCGGGCACGGGCCCCGGAACCGAGGCTCTGCACCGGGCCGGGCAGGACGCGAACGTTGGGCCACCAGCGCCCGTCCCAGCTGTGCTCCAGCTCCAGCTCCCACTCGTCCTCACGGACCTCCAGGGACTCCCCCACGCGCCCCGCGAGGATGCTGGTGCCGTACGAGGCCCGGACCACCGCCCGCTGTTCGAAGGCGGCGTCCTTGCCGATGACCGTGATCCGCCACGGCCCGTCCATCCGCAGCACGGCCGCCCTCCCGAGGTCCTCCGGTGCGCGGGACCACCCGGCCCCGTACCTCCCTCAACGGGCCGGTGGAGCCGTACGGTTCACCCGAGTGGGGACGGTCAGCGGCGGCCCTTCAGCCAACCAGCGAGGGCGTCGAGCGCAGGCTCCGTGCCGCGGCGCCCGACGCCGATCCGGAACCGGTCGGTGGGCGTGGGGGTGAGCTCGGACCGGTAGATGCTCGCGGGCAGCAGCAGGACGCCGGCCTCCTCGACCAGTCCGGTGCAGAACTCCTCCACCCCGTCCGGGCCGAGGTAGCGGGGGTACGCGACGCAGCCGCCGTCCGGGGCCCGCCACTCGAAGAGGTCGGCGAACTCGGCGAAGAACGCGTCGAAGAGCGGCAGGTTGGCGGCGATGATCGCCCGGTTCCGGGCCAGGATCGACTCGCGGTTGCCGAGCGCGATCCGGGCCAGGATCTCGCTGGGCGCGGAGTTGCAGATCGTGGTGTAGTGCTTGGCGCGCTCCAGACGGCTGCGCAACTCCCGGTCGCGGCAGGCGATCCAGCCGATCCGCAGGCCCGGCAGGCCGAGCGACTTGGAGGTCGCGTTGAGCGAGAGGGCGTGCTCGGAGAGGTCGGCGACCTGCGGCAGTGTGCGGGCCGGGTCGCGCTCCAGGCCGCGGTAGACCTCGTCGCTGAAGAGGTGGATGCCGCGCTCGTCGCAGATTCGGGCGAGCCGGCGCAGGTCGGCGGCGTCGATCACCTTGCCGGTGGGGTTGTTGGGGAAGTTGACGGAGACCACCCGGGTGTTGGGGCGCAGCGCCGCGGTCAGCTCGTCCAGGTCGAGCGCCCAGTCCTGGCCGGCGCCCAGGGCGACGCCGGTGACCTCGCAGAGGGAGAGCGGAACGGTCTCCGCGGACTGGTAGTTGGGGGTCACGACGACGGCGTGGTCGGCGGGGCCGAGCAACACCTGCATGGCGAGGTTGATCGCCTCCTGGGCACCGCCGAAGCAGACCACGTCGTCAGCGTCGACGTGCTCGTACAGGCCCGCGACGGCCTGCCGCAGCGCCGGGTCGCCGAAGGTCTCGGTGTAGCCGAGGGTGAGGGTCTCCCAGGCGTGCCGGTCCTCGGGGCCGGCCAGGGCGAGCAGTTCGGACATCGCCATGGTCTGCGCGTCGGAGGCGGTGAGGTGGTGGCGGGCGGTGAACTCCCAGCGGGAGAAGTAGGTTTCCAGCCGGAAGTCGGGGAGCTGGGTCATCTCTCGTTCCTCTGCGGTGCGTCGGCCGCCGGCCCGGCCTCGGGTCCGGCGTGGCTCTCGGGTCCGGTGCCGGGTCCGGTCTCTGGGCCGGTGCCGGTGCCGGTCTCTGGGCCGGTGCCGGGGCCGGTGCCGGTGCCGATGTCGTGGCCGGCCTCGGAACCGGGGCCGGCCTCGGTCCTGAGGTCGGCGAGCAGGGCGTACACGGTGGAGCGCGACACCCTGAGCGCGGTGGCGACGGCCGGTACGGCGCGGCGCACGGCGAGCACCCCGGCCCGGTCGAGTTCGCGCAGGACGGCGAGCCGGTCCTCCCGGCCGAGGCGCTCGGGCGGCCGCCCGTGCGCGCGGACGTAGCCGCCGATGACGTCGTTCATCCGCTCGGTCCAGTCGTGCTCGAAGAGCGGTTCGGGTCGTGGCGCGGTGGGGGCGGCGAAGCCGGCCAGCAGGGCGGCGGCGTGTTCGAGCGGTCCGCGGTCGAGGTTGACGCAGAGCACCGCCGAGGGCCGCCCGTCGGTGTCACGCAGGACGGCGCTGACCGAGGAGAGGCGCCGCCCGTCGGGGAGCAGCTTCTCGTAGGGCCCGTAGACATCGGGCGCGGTCGGCGCCAGCCCGTCGAGCTCGCCGAGCAGGGACGGGTCGCCGGGGGCGCGGCTGCCCATCGGGTTCCAGAGCGCGAGCACCTCGTCCCGGGCCACGTCGTGCAGCACCACTTCGGCGTACGGGCCGAGCAGCAGCGCCACCGCCTGGCAGACGGGCGACCAGGTCCGGACGCGCGGGTCGGGGGCCTCGACAGTCATGTCTGGACTGTACGTCCAGCCTGGACGTTCCGTCCAGCGGACCACGCAGGTGCGCCCCCGCCGGACGGGGCAGGGGCGCACCGGGCGGGGGCGCGCAGGGGGCGCGCAGGGCTCAGCTGCAGCTGATCAGCAACGCGAGGGTGGCGGAGCAGGTGCGGGACGCGCGGTCGTTGGCCGGCACCGGGTCGACGGGCGCACTCGCGGTGCGCGCGGCGGTGACGGTGAAGGTCCGGCCGAGGTTGAGCAGGCCGACCTGCAACGAGAGGTGGCGGGTCGTGGTGGCCCCGGCGGCGAGCGGCGTGGCGAGGGTGCAGGTCAGCTTGCCGGCCGCGACGGTGCAGTCGGTGGAGGAGGCGGTGAACCCGCCGGGCAGGTCGGCGCTGACGGTGGCCGAGTCCACCCTGCCGGGGCCCTGGTTGGTGAGGGTGAGCGTGTAGTCGACCCGGCCGAAGAGCAGCCCGCCCACCGGGGTGGCGCCGAGCGAGACGGCGAGGTCCGCGGTCGGTGCGGCGTAGGTGAAGCGGTCGGCGGGGCTCGTCGCGCTGGTCCCGCCCGGGGTGGTGACCCGGACGTCGACGGCGCCGGCGGCGGAGGCCGCGGGTGCGGTGGCGGTGCAGCCGGTGGCGGTGCAGGAGAACGCGGTGGCGTTCCCGGCGGCGCCGAAGCTCACCGCGGTGGCACCTGCCAGGTCGATCCCGGCGAGCTTGCCCGCCCCCGCGTCCATCGCGTAGACGCGGTTGTTCTCCGGGTCCACCGAGACCATCGACGGGATGAAGCTCTGCTTGGCGCCGCTGTTGGCGAACGGCTGGACCGTCGCCACCTTGGTCGAGTCGGCCTGGGACACCGCGACGACGCTCATCGGGGTCGGGGTCGGCTTCCCGCCGTTGGTCATCGCGACCACGTAGTCGTTGATGACGGCCATCGCGGACGCCGCCGTCTGCCCGCTCTGGAGGTAGGGCACCGGCCCCCAGGTCGGGTCGGGGGCGAACGCGCCGTTCGGGTAGGAGTACCGGTAGAGCTTGGTGGCTCCCGGGAGGTAGATCTGCCCGGTGCCGTTGAAGACGGTTGTGGTGATCCGGCCGCCCATCATCTCGGGCAGCGTCACCTGGGAGAGCACCTGGAGGCTCCTCGGGTCGATCGCCACCAGGATGGAGGGCGGCACGGCCGTCGGGTCGGGGCAGTCGAGGAAGGCGCTGAACCCCTGCTCGGTGCAGCCCGGCTGGCGGTTCACGGTCTTGGCCACGATCGTGCCGTCGGGCAGCGCGTCGTAGCCGTTGTACGCGGTGTCGCGCGGCGCCGACTGCCCCGTGGGCAACGTGGTCTGCGCCAGGACGTTCCCGTTCGCGGGGTCGATCCTGGCGATGTGGTAGCCGTAGATCACCACCAGACTGCCGTCCGCGAGGGTGTTCAGGACGCCGGGGTAGTTCCACTCGTCGGTCGCGTTGGTGTTGATGAGCACCCGCCGCCAGACCTCGTTGAAGGTGCCGGGCTCCACCCGCGAGACGAACGAGCCGGACGCCGCCGGATCGTCGCCGTAGCCGCCGCCGTAGACGTAGAGCTCGTTCGGACCGCGGTCCACGATGTTGTACGGCGTGACGTAGACCTGGTCCGAACTGTGGGCGAACACCTGGTTGTTCGGCTGTGCGCCCAGGAAGTGCGCGCACGCGTAGAGGTGCGTCCGGTTCGAGTCGTGCACCTCGAAGGCGGCGATGGTCGGGAACCACGGGGCGTTGCCCTCGGCGGCGGCGCACGACTGCTCGCCGGCGACGAGGGACGGGGTCCCGACCAGCGGGCCGTTGGCGGCCGTCTCGTCGGCGGGCGGTGAGGAGGTCGCCCGCGGACCGTTCCCGCCCTTGCCGGAGTCCGAACTGGAGCACCCGGAGAACCCGACGAGCACGGCCATCACCACGGCCGCCACCACGGCCGTCAAACGGAGAACGGACAACCGGGTCGTCATCGGCGGCTCCTCAGCACGCTCGCGGTGGCGGTGCGCAGGCCCCGCCGCCACCTGATCGACGGTCAGACTGTCAGCGCCCCGGCGACCGGCCGTGGCTGGCACGCCGAACACTGCGGCCAACACGCCGACGGTCACCCAGGTGGGCGGTCAGCGCGGCCCTCGCCGGGCCGCCCGTGGCGGGGGGCGGCGAGGGGAGGGCCGTCGCGGGGCCCGGCGCGGGGAGGGCCGTCGCAGGACGACCGGCGCGGGGAGGCCGGTCGCACGGAGCCCCGTCTCACGGAGGCCCGTCGAACGACAGCCGTCGCAGGACGACCGTCGCGGCGTCACGGCTGCTGCGGCGGGCCGATCAGCGGGGCGCAGACCGGGGCGGCGAGGCCGATGAACACGACCAGTTCCCGGCCGCCCGGGTTGGTCTGCAGCGGGACGGTCTGCCAGTTGTTGGCGAGCCAGACGTTGCCCGAGGGGTCGATCTGCACGGCGGTGTTCCGGGACAGGCCGTCGAAGGTGTAGCCGGTGTCGGGCGGCGAGATCGCCTGCCCCGTCCGGTACCCGGGCGGGCAGGCGGAGAGCCGGGTGCCGCAGAGCCTGGCGACCCGGAGGCCGCCGAAGTTGGCGACCCAGACGGTGTCGTCACCGTCGACGGCGATGCCCCACGGCAGGAAGAGCCCGTCGTTGACGAACGGCTGGCCCAGGGTGGTCCCGTCCGGGCCGACCACGGTCACCGAGGCACCCGGTACCCGCTGCGTCACGTCCCGGACGGCGTCGGCCAGGCCGGTCGAGGTGCCGTCCTCGCACGGGAGCGGGACGACACCGCTGTTGGCCACCCAGGCGTTGCCCCCGCTGTCGGTGGCGACGCCCAGCGGGTTCCTGATGCCGCCGCCGGTGACGGTGCGGACCGGCTCGCCCTCCGGTGACAGCTGCAGGACGCTGTCGCTGCCGTTGCCCGTGACCCACACCTGGCCGTTCCCGTCGACGGCGAGGTCGAAGGGCTTGACCAGGGCGCCGTCCGGCGGCGCGATCCGGCGCGCGGCCTGCGGGTCGCCGTGCGGCAGGACGGTGACGCTCCGGCCGCCGCAGTCGGCGATCCAGATGTTGCCGTCCCGGTCCGAGACCGTGCCCTGGGGCTGGACGATGCCACCCGAACGCCAGCCCTCCGCAGGGGACTTGGCCGCGCCATCCGGGCCGAACTGCGAGACGCTGCGGTACAGCCCGCTCGGGTCGAGCGGGCACCCGGAGCCCTGGAAGCCGAAGTTGCCGACCCAGACGTCCCCCTTCGGATCGAGCGTGATGCCGTAGCCCGCGCCGTAGAGGCCGCCGCCCCGGTAGGGCGCGCCCGGCACGTCCTCGCCGGTCGGCGAGAGCCGCAGCACGCTCCGGCCTCCGCAGACGGAGGTCCGGGGGTCCTCGGCGTACTGGTAGTTGTTGGTGACCCAGGCGTTGCCGTCCGCGTCGAAGGCGATGTTGCCGGGCCCGTTGATCTCGTGACCGTTGCCGGTGTACCGCAGCGCCAGTGTCCAGGCGTCGGGGGCGGCGGGCAGCGCCGGCCGGTAGAGCGGCCGCACCGCGGCCAGGGCGAACAGCTCGCCGACGTGCTCGCCGGGCCCGTGGGCGATCGCGACGGCGGCCTCGAAGGTGTTGGCCGGCTCCGGCTGCCCGGGCTGCCCGGCCAGCCGGAACAGCTCCGCGCAGGTCTGTCCGTCCACGCAGCCGGCCAGGATGTCGGCCAGCGTGTTGAAGGCGGGCAGCGTGGAGGTCTCCGCCCCGTTGGGCGCGGTCGCGAGCACCCGGGCGACGCCCCCGTCGGCGACGTCGGCGAGGTTGTGCGAGATCGCGGCGGCGTTCTGCAGCCCCGGGTAGCCGCCGGAGATGCCCTCCGGGCCGGCGAACCGGGCCAGCGCGTAGGCCGCCGCCACCGTCGTCCGCTCGTTGACCACCACCTCGTCGACCCGGGCGGCGTTGACCGCCGCCACACCCGCGTGCTCGCGCGCGGAGCCGAGCACGGCGGCCAGTCCGACCGGGCCACCACGGCCGCGTTCGGCGAACAGGTACAGCACCGTCCGGGGGTCGGCCGGCCGGTGGTAGCCGAGGCGGAAGCGGCCCGCACCGTCGGTCCGGCCCCTGGCCAGGGCCTCCGCCGGCGCGCCCGGACGGTCACCCGCCCGGTACAGCGTCACCTCGGCCGCCCCGATCGGGGTGTCCCCGCTGCGGACGACGCCCTGTTGGACGTCAAGGCCGGCGCCCGGCACGTGATCGGCCGAGGCGTTGCCCGGCACGTGGTCTGCCGAGGCGGTCCAGGTCGTGGTGACCGTGAGGGCCAGGAGAGTGGCTGCGAGCGGTAGCAGGCTCCTGCGTCGGCGCATGGGACGGCTCCGGTGGGGACGGTGGGGGCGGTGGCGGAGGAGGGTGCGGGCTGCCGGCAGGTCGACGGACCCGGCCGGACAGCAGCGCCAAGGTGGCACGCGGCCCCGCCCACGCGGTGCACGACGGGTGCCGGATCGTCCGAGTCGCACCCATCGGGTGAGGGCGTACCGCCTCCTGGGCCCGGGCCGCGCGACCACCGCCCGTACGCACGGGGATTCCCGGTGCGACGGCGGGACCCCGCAGGCGGGCCGGGCAGCACGGGCGGCGGCCCCGAGGGGTGGCGGCCAAGAGGTGGCGGCCCCGAGCCGGTCGGGCGCAGCCTGGAGGGAGGCCGTCGCGCACCGCGGGCACGGGCAGGGGCGGGCGGCCGGCATGTCCGGGAAGCGGTCGGCCACCGTCGAGGAGTACAGCCATGGACGAGATCGACGTACTGGTCGTGGGCGCGGGCCCGGTGGGCCTGACCGCGGCCGCCGAGCTGCGCCGCCACGGGGTCGACTGCCGGATCGTGGACAGGCTGGCCGCTCCGCAGCACTTCGCCAAGGCCGTCGGGGTGCAGCCGCGCACGATGGAGCTGTGGGACCTGATGGGCCTGGTGGGCGCGGCGCTCGACGGGGCCGTCCCGATGCGCGGCCAGCTCCTCTTCGCCGACGGACGGCCCGGACCGCGGATCGACCTGGTCCTGCCGACCGACATCCCCTACGGCTTCGCCGCGCTGCCGCAGTACACGACGGAACGCCTGCTCACCGACCACCTCGCCGGGTACGGCACCCGGGTGGAGCGCGGCACCGAACTGCTCTCCGTCCAGCAGGACGCGGACGGCGTCCGGGCGGTGCTCGGCACCGCGTCCGGACCGCAGGAGGTGCGCGCACGGTACGTGATCGGCTGCGACGGCGCGCACAGCCTGGTCCGGAAGGCGGCCGGCCTGCGGTTCGAGGGCGACGCCTTCCCCGAGCAGTACATGCTCGGCGACGTCGAGGTCGACTGGGACCTCCCGGACGGGTACGGCGTCCGGGCGATGCACCACGACGCCGAGGGCCGGGTGGACGACGCGCTGGTCTGCATCCCGCTCCCGGGGCGGGGGCGGTACCGGATGTCCATGATGGTGCCGGACGAGCTCTCCACCGACGGCGGCCCGGCGGCAGCCGGCTCCGGGAACGGCGGCGGCCCGGCGGCAGCCGGCTCCGGGAACGGCGGCTCCGGGGACGGTGTCGCACACGGGTTGGAGGGTGGCCGGGCACCCGAGCTGCGGCACATCCAGGCCGTACTCGACCGGTTGTCGCCCCGGCAGCCGGTGCACGCCTCGGCGCTGCGCTGGTCGTCCACCTTCCGGATCAGCCACCGCCTGGTGAACAGCTACCGCGCGGGCCGGCTCTTCCTCGCCGGGGACGCCGCCCACATCCACCCGCCGACCGGGGCGCAGGGCATGAACACGGGTATCCAGGACGCCTTCAACCTGGCCTGGAAGCTGGCGCTCGCGGTGCGGGGCACCGGCACGGCCGGGCTGCTCGACAGTTACGACGCCGAGCGGCGTCCGGTCGGCGAGGAGGTCGTCGGCCGGACGGTGCGGCACGCGCGGGAAGGCGTCCCCACCGACGCCGGCGACCTCGACGCCGTGCTGCGGCGCGAGGCCCAGCTGCTGGTGGGGTATCCGGACAGTCCGCTGGTCGAGCCGGCCGCCGGTGCGCCGGACGGGCCCGGGCCGCACGGGCCCGGCCCGGGCGAGCGGGCGCCGGACTGCCGGGGCCTGGAACGGGAGCTCGCGAACTACCCCGTCCGCCTCTTCGACCTGCTGCGCGGCCCGCGCCACACGCTCCTGTTCCACCTCGGCTCCGGAACCGCCGAGGAGCACGTGACCACCTGCGCGGTGGCCGCGCTGTCCGCCGCCCATGGACTGCTGGACGTGTACGCGGTGCTCGCCCCGGACGCGCCGGCGCCGCAGTGGCGCCTGCCGTCCGTGCGGGACGGCGCCAGCGGGTTCGCCGCGGCGTACGCGGCCCGCCCCGGCGAGGCCTTCCTCGTCCGCCCCGACGGCTACCTCACCGGCCGCTTCCACCCGCCCACCCCGGACCGCCTGGTGGACGCCCTGCGCCGGACGTTCGGAGTGGGGTGAGGAGGCAGGGCCCGGCGCCGCACCGCACTGCTTCTGACTATTCGTCACATCACTGTTGCCGGAAGGCGGGAGACGGGTTGCAGTTCTGTCTCCGTCCCTTCAAAGGTCTCGCCCGTCGGCGGATCCGCGGTCACTGTGGACGGCGAGCCGACATCCGGGGGGAACGATGAGCGACGGAATCGACCTGGCCGCAACGGCGTCGCAACAGTCAATCCGAGCTGCCCCGGGTGCGTGGCCGGGGTCAGGTACACCGGGCCGGCTTCGCTCTCGTTCGCGGTCAGCTCCCACAGCAGCACCGCCGAGGCGAAGGAGGACTTCGAGGCCCACGGGTTCGGAAAGGCCCCCAACATCCAGCTGGACATGCCCGGAATCGGTGACCAGCGTGTCGGGACCAGGGGCTTCTCGCTGAACCAGGTCCCGGGTAGCGTCATCACGCTGGTGCGCGTGGGCTCCCTTGAGCTGACCGTGCAGGAGTTCAGGAGCTCCTCCCCCGCCGGTGACGACGACGTCGCGACCGTCCTGGCCGTCACCCGGATGTTCGCCGAGCGGGCCCGGCAGGCGCAGAACGGCCAGCTACCGACCGCGCGGACCCAGCTGTAGGAACCGCCTGACGGCGTTTCAGTGTCAGTCCCTGCGAGCACAATGAAGTACGCCGCCGACGTGGGGACGTCCTGGCGCGGCTGATCCCGCATCCCGCGAACTCGTCGCGTGCGGCTCGCGGAGGCCGATCGGCCACACTTTACGGCGCACCTCGCGCGGCACGAAACGGGGGGAGCACTCGGATGAGTCTCAACAACTTCATCGGCTTCGTCGTCATCGTTGGAATCGTCGTGGTCGGCTTCAAAATCGTCGGCTGGATCGTGGGCAGGGACGACGCGAGCAGGCAGTCGCGCTACAAGAGCGGGGGCGGGAACAGCAGCGGAAGCGGGGACGGAGGCGCCGGCGGCGGAGGTTGCGGCGGCGGTGGCCACGGAGGCTGTGGAGGCGGGGGCGGATGCGGCGGAGGCTGCGGCGGGGGTTGCGGGGGCGGCAGCTGAGCGCTCAAGTCCGCGGATTCAGGAGGGAGACAACGTGCTCGCGCGACAGTTCGCACGACGCATCGACCGCGTACAAGCGGCGGTCGACGCGCTCGAACTCCCCGACGCCGTCTACAAGACGTGCCCGTTCAAGCCGCGGGAGCTGGTCGAGACCGGGCTGCGGCAGTGGCTGCGGTGCTGCGGAGCCGCGATGCTGGACCGGCAGATCATCGGCATGCCGTCGTTCGCCGTGGACGAGACGTGGCACGGGCTGATCCTGTGCACCGAGCGCTACGCGGCCTTCTGCGAGGCCGCCTACGGCCGGTTCCTGCACCACCACCCCCAGGGCGGCGAGCTGCCCGGGAGCGCGAAGCAGGCGGGGTCGATGCACGACCAGTTGCACCGGACCGAGGTGGCGTGGTCGTTCGTGGCCCTGCCCGGTGAGGAGTGCGTCTTGTGGGACCTGGACGTGCGGGTGGGCGTACCCGAGCCGTGGGGCGCCAGCGCGCACGGGTAGCGGTAGCCACACGAAGGGGCCCCCGGCCGCGATGGCGGTCGGGGGCCCCTCGCGATGACTGGCCGGTCAGAGCGAGCTGAACTCCCCGGCCCGGACCGCGGTCACGAACTCGGAGTTCTGCCGTCACCAGGAGGAGTCCCGCTCAAGCTCTTCCAGGGCTTCGAGTCGCTACTCGATGTGATCGAGGAACTCGGCGGGCAGCCTCACGTCATGGTCGAGGACGTAGTGACCCAGCCCTTCCGGCCAGAGGTAGTAGCCGTCGGTGAGATCGCGGGAGCCGTTGGAGCACGAGCACAGCCTGCACCTCGATGCCCCCATCCAGGAGCCTGCGACCAGCCCGTGGTTGAGGTAGTCAGCGACCCAATACCGTTCCGACTCCTCCCATCCGGGATCGACGAGATCAGCGGGGTTCGGCAGCGTCTGATTCTCGGGCGTTACCCAGAAGTCCAGCAGTCGGACCGGACGGTCGACAGGTTCCCCCAGTTCAGGCATTCCCCGAGATTTCCACAGCGCGGGCCGCCGCGTCACACCGGTATCAGGTTCCCTCACAACCAACTGGGGTCAACTATCCGAGACCCGCACGGGGCCAGTTTTCGCGAGACGTTGACACGCCGCCGCCCGGGTGGGCAGCCAACGGCACCACGCAACAGGTCCGCGACCTCCCGGGCGCCGGTCAGCAGGCCACCCGGCCTGCTGGGTCAAGTCAGCAGGTGGGACCGTTTCTGCACCACCGCACGCAGCGCGATGGCGGCCAATTCGATCTCCTTCTCGTCGACGCGGAGGTTCTGTACAAGGTCATGGCGGATGCGGACGGCATGGATCACTGCCTCGAAGTCGACGCCGAAGAAATCCCGCAGCCGTTTCATGCGGCCGCCGTCGGCGTTGAGGGGGATGACCGTGGGCACATTCCCCCGCGGGCCTCCGCCTGGTGCCTCATCGTCGGTCAGGGACCGGCGCAGCTCCCCCTCCAACAGGGCCAGGCAGGTCAGCAGCAGATCCTGGTGCCGGGTGGCTCCTTTCGGATTGTCCAGGTCGGCGGGCAGGACGGGGGGCGACACGGAAGGGCGGGCCGCGTTGATGCGCTGCAGCAGCGCCGGGACGAATGCCTCGCCCCATGTGCCCATCTCCATCGGGCGGCTGACGGTCGGTCCCAGGCCCGCTGCCGGGTGATGCGGCTGAGGCAGGTCGGGGAGAACGTTGACGACTGCGGGATCGACCGGGCGGCGGCTGGCGACGTAGCTCTGCGACAGGGAGTTGCCGCTGCCCGAGTCGTACACCACCACGGCCGCCTTGGACAGGGCCATGTCAATGGCCATGAGGTCCATTCCCGGGTCCTGCGTGCGGATGTCGTCGATGCCCAGAGGTAGTAGACCGGTACGTCGGGGCACGGCCTGGAAGACGAATTCGCGGTAGAGCGCGAGCAGCGGGCGGCTGGCCACGAACAGGGCCAACTGGGGGGCGACGGCCGGTCGGCGCAGCTCGGCGGAGGCGGCATCGGTGCGGATCTGCAGCTTCTTCGCGATCTCCTGCTCCCACAGGGTGCGCAGTTCGGTGAAGAACTCAGCCAGCACGACGGCACGGTCTGCCGTGGGGTCGGGGTCGAGCACGATGGCCTTGATGCCGCGCCGCTGGAATCTGGCGGCCTCGTCGTGAGGGTCTGCGGGCAGGATGGCCCAGGCTGGGCGGGTCATGCGTCCCAGGCGTTCACGGAGAAGTGCGAGGATCTCACGCAGATCGGCGTCGTCGAGGCTGTAGCCGAAGAAGACGGGTTCACGGGTGAGCAGCCACCAGGAGAGGGCGGTCGCCAGCAGTGGGCTGCGGCGTAGGAAGCCGTCGTAGTCGTCCTCGGTCACCACCAGTTGATCGGGGTGGCGGAGATCGCCGTGGAACTTCAGCAGGCGCGTGGCCTGACGGCTCGGCTGCAAGGCCAGCTGGGACTCCCCGAGGAGCGGTTCGTACGGTCGGCGCTGGTCCTCATAGGCACGCTCAAGCAGAAAGTCGATGTTGGTGGTGACCACGCGGTCGAAGGGTAGCTTGGCGAAGGACTGGTGCACCGCTCCGGGAGCGAGGTCCCGGACGAGCAGCAGCTCGGACAGCCGCTCGACCAGCCGCGGACGGCCGAAGGTGTCGGCATAGGCGCTCAGCGCATCGATGGGCCCGGCGTCGTCGGGCCCGAGCAGGTCCTCGCCCAGCTGCTTCCCCAGTTGCTTCCAACCCGGCGGCCGACGCTGGTCGTCGGTGACCGCCGTAGCGCTGATCCCCGCCCCGATGATCGGCAGCCACCTCCCCGCCGTCAGAGCCTTCTGCAATCCCCCCGGCAAGCGTTCCACGTAACGCAAGGCCGCTCCAGGTGTGCTCGTTGAAACCCGTAGGTGTCCCCCATCAGATGGTGGGCGAAGCGTTGGTGCAACCACGACGCGGCCGCCCGAGTGCCCTCGTGGGCCGCGGTCCGCAGTGCAGCCGAACTGCGGTTGTCCCGGCGTGGCTCTGCGCCACCGTTGTCGCATCGCACCGGACGACCAGGAAGGCAACCAGCGGTGAACCGGCGCCCCGGTGCTGGCCGGACTCCTGACCCGTAGCCGTCGATGCCAAGGTTTACGCCCAGGCCGGGTCCGAGTCCGTGGTCGGCGTCCGGGCCAAACGGGTGAACGGCACCGCGGAAGCGGCACCCTTGCCAAGCCGCCTGCCTAGCGTGTGAGGAGAACGGCATTCGTTGCGCTAGGAGGAACTGTGGCCCGGTCCGGATCGGCCCACCTCAACCGGCCGGCGGCCCGTGTACGGGCCGGTTCGCCGGCCCCGGCGCCGCCCCAGGGCGCCCGGACGGCGGCGCCCGTGCTCGCTCCCGGACCCCAGGTCGACTTCAGCCGCGTCCCCGTGCGCGCAACGTCCCGGGCACCCGTCACCGAGACGGCGCTGGAAAGGTGGTTGCGGACAGAGGCAGACGCCCGGTCCCGGGGTCCCGGCGAGCACCTGCCGGTGGGTTCGGTCGCAGACGCGCTGCAATCACCTGGTCGTCCGCTTGACGGCGGGGTGCGGCAGGACATGGGGCGGGCGCTGGGCCACGACTTCAGCCGAGTGCGGGTGCACACCGACGCGACGGCGGCCGAATCCGCGGCCGGTCTCGGTGCGGCCGCATACACCGTCGGCCGCGACATCGTCTTCGCGGCCAACCGGTACGACCCGGCGACCAGGTCCGGGCGCCTGCTGCTGGCCCACGAGCTCGGCCACGTCGTGCAGCAGGGAGGGGGCCAGGCCGATCCGGTCGCGGCATCAACCGTGCCGGCGGCGCTCGACACCGGTGCCGAGGACGTAGCCGATCGATGGGCGAAATCGGTGTGCGACGGTGGCGTCGTCTCGCCGAGGGCGGCCGATCGACGCCCGCGCACACTGATGCCGTCACTGTTCGAGAAGGTCCTCATGTTCGCCGGGCGCAGACTCGCCCGACGGACGGTCGCCACGGTTTCGAAACACATCGCCAGGCACGCGAGGAACATCGCGGGGCGAGCCATCCACTCGGTCTTCCGCAACCCGCGGACGATCCGCACGCTGATCGAGAGCACCCTGCGCGAGGCCACCGAGGTCGCTGCTCGTCATGCGACGGCACCAGCGGAGCAGGTCATCGAGGAGGGGGCGATCAAGCTCATCCGTCAGACGACACCGACCCCTGGCAAGTTCCGCTACCTCGTCCAGAAGGTCTTCACCACCGAGATCGGGACACGGGGTGAGCGGGTGCTGAGAATCGTCCTCGATCAGACCGGACGTATCGTCACAGCCTTCCCTGCTGACCGGCTGGCCGCGATCGGCCTCGGGGTGGCAGCGATCGAGACCCTCACCGCCAGGACCGCGCACGCCGGCGAGGTCGTCCGCGAACAGGCGGAACAGGTCGAGCGCGAGCGGCAGAAACGGGAGAGCGGCATCGACTTTTGGGACTTCGTCCCGCTCATCGGCGATGTCTGGGGTGGTTCGCTCAATGAGGGCGAGGACCAGGAGCTGCGCAGGGCCCAAGAGGTGAGCCAGCTCATCCGGGGGACGATCGCCGACGTCGAGGCCACCGAACACCGCACGCTCGGCCCCGCTGAACGGCAGGAGTTGGACCAGCTGATTCGGGCAGCCATCACCTCGCCCCTGATCGAGGACGGCGATGCCGAGGCCGCACCTTGACGGGCCCGCACGGTCTCCGTCACCGGGTAGTCACGTGTCCCGGGCGATGAAGGCCGGGCCTCCGACGGGTCATCGAGTGGTGCTTTGATGCCGTTGGCGACGGCCTGCACGGTGAAGTGCAGACCGTCGCCCACATGGACAACCCCTCCAGGGCAGGGGCCGTCGACAAGCCGGCCCCGAGCCGGTCGGGCTGTCGGCGAGCGGCTGACGAACAGTTGCACCGGGCCGAGGTGGCCTGGTCGTTCGCGGCGTGCCCCGGTGAGGAGTGCGTCCTGTGGGACCTGGACGTGCGGGTGGGCGTACCCGAGCCGTGGGGCGCCGGCGCGCACGGGTAGCCACGCGAAGGGGCCCCCGACCGCGACGGCGGTCGGGGGCCCTCGCGATGACTGGCCGGTCAGAGCGAGCCGAACTCCCCGGCCCGGACCGCGGTGACGAACGCCTGCCAGGCACCGGCGGGGAAGACCAGCGCCGGGCCCTCGGGATCCTTGGAGTCACGGACGGGGACAGCTCCGCTGAATCCATCCGCAACCTCAATGCACCCGCCCCCTCCGTTGCTGTAGGAGCTCTTGCGCCACTTGGCGCCCAACAGGTCAACGTGCATGGCGTTCAAGTTCCTTCCGTACCGCACGGATCATGGCCAGGCTGTCCGCCCTGGAAAGCGCGTCCACCTGGAGCCGATCGTACTTTCCAGCCCATCCGGCGACCGTGTCGGCGTCCTGCTCCAGGTAGCCCCGCTGGAGCGTCTCCGTGTATCCGACCATCGTCCGATTGGGCAGGGTGAGGAGCGTCACCGGATGTGACAACGGGCGATCCTCGGCAAGGGAGTACGGGGCCACCTGAATGACGATGTTCGGCCGACAGGACAGGAACTCAAGGTGAGAGAGCTGTTTCACCATGACAGTTGAGCCGCCGATCGGACGCAGCAGCACTCCCTCGTCCACGACGGCATGGATGGCCGGCGTCCGGTCAAGCAACCTCTGACGCGCGGACAAGAGATTCAACCGCTCATCAGCTTGCACCCGGGTGGCTTCACCTCTCCGCACGATGGCGGCCTCGTAGGCAGCGGAGTAGTCATGGTGCTGCAAGATGCCGGGCACCATGCCAGTCTCGAACAGCCGCACACCGATGGCTTCGCGCTCTTTGGCGGTGTACTCGGGAAAGCCTGGGATCAGCGCCCCGTTCTTCCAGCTCCACCAGAGCAGCTCAAGCGATCCGCCGGCAGCCAAGACCTCTTCGGCCCGCTGAACAAACTTTAAGCTGGGGGCCTGCTTTGCCGTCTCCACATTGGAGATGTAGACGCTGGAGTACCGGACCAGCGCGCCAAATTGGACTTGGGTCAACTCCTTGTCCTCCCGTGACGCGAAGCTGAACGGCAAAAGCCGCGAGCGGAGATGACGTTGGATCAAGTGTCCGACGGTTCATGATCGTTCCAACTTAAAGTCGCGTGAACTAGAGAGTTGAAATGCTTCCGATGGTAGCCCCACCCACGTCACCATGAACACAGGTCGTAACGGCCTCACTCCACACCGCTACCCCCTGGAGCCACCATGTCCAGCTGCCCCCGCATGCCCATCTCCACGCCCAAGGTCGGCGAGATCGTCCGCGATCTCGCTCACCGGACCGCCGACGGGGAGCCCGCCGAGGGCGTCTACATGGAAACCCTCGCCGGCCTTGTCTACCTCCGGCCCGCCGGCGGCGGCTGCGAGTGGACCACCATGCCCGAACACGTCCAGCGGCTCGACCACCCCTGAGACCTCACCGTCCAGCACCCCGGCAGGCCCCGCGCGCACGACGTCGCGCGAGCCCAACTCTCTTCATGCTGCCGGTAATCACTGACGCAACGGGCCCCTCGGCCCACGCCTCCCGATCTTCGGCCTGCCCCTCACCACGTGCGTCATCGTCGGCCTTCCCCTCCCCTTCACCCTCCTGCCGGCAGCGACCACATCCGACCGAGCAGAACCTCCGACCTCCGCCCGGCTCGCGGCCCCGCGCGAGCCGGGCGGGCGACCCACACCCAAACACCCTCACTGGAGCCCGACTTGCTGCACCCGCTCCCCGGCATCCTCACCAACCCACCCCGCCGCCGGCTCACCCATCAGGCCCTCGTCCTCAACTCCGACGGCGCCGTCCTCCTCCTCGAATCCACCCACTGCAACGGCCACACCCTCCCCGGCGGCAGCGCCGAACGCAACGAACTCCCCCACCTCGCCGCCCGCCGCCACACCGAGAACCAGACCGGCCTCGTCCTCCCCCTCCGCTCCCTCCTCGCCGCCGACCACACCGACGAACAACTCCTCCCCGAGGCTGTTCACTTCGTCTACTGGGGCGGCCGCCTCACCCGCGCCCAGGAGACCACCCTCACCCGCCACCGACCGCCCCACCACGTCCTCGGCCTGCACTGGGTCCCCGACACCCGCCTCGCCGACGTCATGACCACCGGAGAGCACCGCCGCGTCACCCAGGCCCTCACCGCCCTCGCCCGCGGCGCCCACCTCCCCTTCCTCCTCCGCGGCATCCCCGCCGGATAGCTTGCCGTTCAACCATCGGCCTCGATCAGGTGCCGGGGTTCCCTCTCAGTCCTGTGCTGCTACCCCTGGGCGAGGAGCGAGCCCAGGCCGGTACGTACGGCATCCCAGTCAGTGCCTGGCTCGTGATCCCGCGCGTGCTGCAGCCAGGTTGACCGGTCCCGGTGCTCGCGGCGCAACTGCTCCGTATCCAGTTCAACGCCGGGTACTGGAGTTGCCTCCTCCAACTCGCTGATGCGCTGCTCCATCGCGGCCAACAGCGCCCGGTCGAGTTCGGTCACCGCCGCGAGGAACTCCTGCGTCGGCATGGTCACCCGACCTCTCTGCGGCCCGACGAACTCGATCACGCCCTCCGGGTCCACCTCGTGCTCCCACGTCAGAGTGACGGTGTCTTCCTGACCGATGATGCTGCGCCAGCACCGGACGTACGGGGCGACTCGCAGATAGCTGGTGTTCAGGAAACCGGCGCTGTGCCAGGCCAATGCGGCGTCGGCTTCCTCCGGTGCGTCCTCCCAATCCCAGCCCCAGTCCGGCGAATTGTCGGCCGCGATGTCCAGCAGGTCCGGTGGCACCGGCTCCATCGCCTTTGACACGAGCTCGATCACGTCCTCCCACAGGCGGACCACGTAGTAGTCCACATACGGGCACGGCTGTCCGCCGTCACTGTCGCTCCGGAGTTCCCGAACCGTGTGCTCGGAGTAACGCAGCACCTCATGGCCGTCGAGGTCGATGCAGTACCAGCCGTCGGTCAAGCCGAACCAATGCAGTACGGGGCGCTCGGCACCCCACGGCCGCACCTTGTCCAGCGGGGTCAGCCCGAAGCGGAAGCGAATCGCGGGTTCAGTGTGGATCACGGCTTCAGTGTGTTCGCTGGAGATCAATTGTCAACAGAGTCACCGCCCGAGGAATCTGTCGCCCGTACGGGGGTTTGACGCATGCAGGAGGACCGTTCGCGTAATCCTTGACCCGGCCACGAGGCACGGGAATCGACGCGAAAGCAGTGGTGGCCATGGCGATGAAGGCCGAAGTCCGGCGGAATGCGTTCGCGGAACCCTCATGCTTCCGGGGGTCGCGGGATCGGGAATGGTGCGTCGGCAGGCCGGCACGCCAGCACCGCCGGGTCTCGCGCCGGAGAGGCGTTCGGCGATCAGGTCGGTGAACTCGCTGATCCGGCCCTTGAGGTCGACGACCGTGCGCACCGGCAGGACCAGGTCGAGCAGCCGGTACGGCGACCTCGTTGGTGAGGTACCGGAGCTGGCGCACCGCGCCCGCGTAGTCCCCGGCCACTGCGGGGTCGTGGGTGAGGAACGGCGCCGGCTGTGCTGCCTTTCCAGGCGTCGAGGAGGCCCAACTGCGTTCTTGTGCGGGGAGTTGGTGAACCGGATACTTCGCGTTGACAACAAGCTGAGGGGGATTCAGTGGATCTTGTCCATTTGGCGGAGAGGTCTGCGGCCGTCACGGGGGACTTTCTGGTGGCTTCGGCCACGGGCGCCGCGACACAGGCCGGTTCTGTGGTGGGGAGCGCGGTCGCGCAGCTGGTAATGGGGCGGCTCGGCATCGAACCGGCCGCGTCCTATGCGGTGCCGGCGTTGCAGGCCGCTCCTGCGGACGAGCAGCGGCGCTCGGACCTCGCGGCCGCCCTGCGGGAGGTTCTCGCCCAGGATCCGGGCTTCGCCGGGGTGCTGGGCGAGGCGGTCCGGGAGGTGGACCAGAACGTACACGTGGTGGCATCCGGTCAAGGAAGCTTCGTCCCGGTCGGTTCGCCCGTCACCGCCAGCGGACGGGGAGTGGCGGTCGGCCGGGACCAGCACAACACCCGGGTCACGAAGAGGGGCGGGGCCCTGTGGGCCGCAGCGGTTGTGGCGGTGGCGGTCGTCGCTACCGGGACGACGCTGCTGGTCACCCAGGACGGCCCTGAGGATACGCTGAAGCAACAGGCCGAGCAGACTGCCGCCGACTGGCTCCGGGCCGCCTTCAGCGACGACGTCGAGACCATGTGCGCGCTGACTGCGCGCGGCGAGAGCGGCATCGGCGACTGCCGAAGCGAGGAACGCAGGAAGGAGGCGCTGGTGGCCGCGCAGGCCCACCCCGCGACGGACGACGAGATCGCCTTTGCCAAGGCGTGGAGGGTCACGTCGTCGGACCTGCCCAGCAACAATACCGCCCGCGTGACGGCCGTCAACAAGGCGACCTTCCACGGCAAGACCAAGGCACCGATGACCGTCCACCTGACCCATGAGAGCGGCGAATGGCGCGTCACCGACGCGGAATCCGCAGGCCAGGACGACTCCTGAGCCGGTCGTGGTACTCGGCCACGGCGCCGTTCTCGGTGGTGCGCTGGAAGTAGGCGTAGACGGCGGACCGGGGTGGGAGGTCGGCCGGGGGCCGGCGCCACTTGCAGTCGCTGTCGTCGACGTGGCGGACCGCGTCGATGAGCTGGCGCTCGCAGTACCTGGCCGGACGGCCGCCACGACCCTCCAGCCACGGCGGCGTCGGGAGCGCGGCGAGGGTGTTCTCCCTCTCCGCGTCGGGCACGTCGCTGGAGTACACCGGCCGCCGGTCGGGCTGCTCGTGCGCGGACCGAGCCGCTGTCCGGCGTGGAGGTGCCGTCAACTCGGCAGCCGTTGAGGGTGGTGGTCACCGCCTGTGAGGTGCGGGCCCAACTCGCGAAGGCGTCCGCGACGTCGTCCGCAAGGCGTGGGCCCGGCAGTCCACGGAAATCCAGGCAGCAGCCGGGATTCGCGCCGGTCGCCGGAGAAGGTCCCGAGACCCTGCGGTGATTGCCTCGACGGACCGGAGTCCGATGGGCGAGAAGGGCCAATCACACGATCGGGCATCCGAGTTCGCACCCCAGGACCGGCGCCGACCGGCCGGCTGGCAGCTCACGGTGACCATGCCTTCCTCGACGAACAGCACGGTGGGCAGGTCGGACAACGCCTGGGTCCACGCCTACCCGAGTGCCGGCGGGTGCTCGACCGGACGGCGTCCCCAGGCCGAAATCAGGGGCGCGAGTGTCAGGTCGAGTGCGCCCTCGTCGATGGCGGCCAGATGCGCATCGATCTCGGCGTCGTCGGCCAGGCCGGCCGCGAGCAGCTCGCCGCGCACGTGCCGGATGGTCGCCGCCTCCAGCCGGTCGCAGGCCGGCCCGCCGACCGGGAAGGTACCCCTCGCTGCGACGTCCACCAAGCCGGCCTCCCGCAGTGCCCGCGGCAGTGTCCGGCCGTAGCGCAGGTCCGCGCCGCGGCGCAGCATGAGCTCCCGGACCGCGTCACGCAGCCGGTTGGCCCGCCGCTGCGCAGGACCGCTGTCGTCCAGGCATGCCAGTGGCTGCAGAGCGGTGTCGGCGTCCTCGATCAGCAGCCAGCCGCCGGGCCGCAGCGCTGCCGCCATCGTGGCCAACGCCCGAGCCCGGTCGGGTACGTGGACCAGCACGAGCCGGGCGTGCACCAGATCGAACGTCCCCGGCTCCGGGGGCGGGTCGGTGACGACGTCGTGCCGGCGCACCTCGTACCCGTCGCCGGTCTTCAGCCACGACGGGTCGATGTCCGTGGCCAGCACGTGCCCGGTCGGACCGACGGCCGCCGCGAGCGCCTCCGGGATACCGGGGCCACCGGCCCCCACTTCCCAGCAGCGCGAGCCGGCCTTGACCCCCAGTCGATCGAAGTGCCCGCGCGTCACACCGTCGAACAGCTCGGCCAGCCAGACGAACCGCTCGCCCGCCTCGGCGCGCGCGTTGTCCAGCAGGTACCCGCGAGCGGGAGCGGAGTCTCCGCCGGGCGCGGCAGTCCCGGCTGTCGGATCCGGTCGACCATCAACGTGCGGCGGGCGGGGCGAGGAGGTCATGACTCCATGGTCAACCTCCCCAGGCCACCGGCGCCACGACGACGCGAGAGGGATATCTCACACAGCCGGCGAAGCCCGGACGCCTGCAGCACGGTTCTGCACCGTGACGCACCGGAAGGGGTTTCGCCGAAGCCCCGGGCTGGGGACAGGGGCCAAGTCTGGCCGCCGTGAAAGGCGGCCGTGAGGCGTCGGCGGTGGAGGGCTGCGACGCCCGGATCCGCCGCGCCCGTGACACCGGTCGCGGCCGGGGCGGCCCAGGTGGTGCCCGGGAGGCTACCGGCGCCGACAACAGCGAAAGGTCGGACCGTCGCCCGGTGTCAGGGTCAGGAACGCCACCGCCACCGCCGGCCCCGGGGGAACCGGCTGACCAAGTGTCACCGTCGTTCCCTGCGAACGCAGTGAAGTACCGCCGCCGACGAGTGGACATCTGGTGCGGCTGATCCCGCCTCCCGCGAACCGTCGTCACCGGCCGGTGCACGGAGGCGAGTCGGTCGGACACCACGCCGCACCTTGTCCCAGCGCTACCAGGGGGAACAGGCAGATGAGTTTTCAGGGCCTCGTCATCATCGTGGGGACCATCTTGATCGGCATCAGGCTCGTCGCCTGGGCCGTGCTCCGGGACGGCGCCGACCGGAAGTCCCGCTACAGGGGCGGAGACGGCGGCGACACCGGCGGAAGCGGCGGCGACTACGACGGGGGCCACAGTGGCTGCGGGGGCGGCTGCGGCGGGGGCAGTTGAGCTCCGAGCCGTCAACCGATCGCCAGGACGGGGAGCAGCATGCCTCCGTGAACGCCTTCCCGGCGCATCGACCGCGTGCGGTCGGCGGTCGATGCGCTCGATGACCTCTCCGCCCCTGCCAGGACTGCCGGACCAACAGTCGCACCGGACTGAGGTCGGCGTGGTCCTTCGCGGCCCGGACCGACGAGGAACGCGTCCTGGGGGGACGTGGACGTGCGGGTGGGTGTACTCGGACCGTGGGACGTCACCACCGGCGCCGCACCGTCGTCCGGTGAGGCGGGGCCGCCGGTCCGGTGGTGATGTACGGGCCGGCGTCCCGTCGTCCCCTTCTCGCGGTGGCTGCCGGCCTGGCTCCGGAGCCCGCCTCGGTCAGCCCGTAACGTGGTTGGCCCAGAGGGACTTGTCGTCCACGTTGTCCTTGGTGACCAGGGGTGCGGGGAGCTGGTCCTCCAGGCCGTTGGGCAGGGAGACGATGGTCGACCCGTGGTCGGTGGGCCCGGTCTGGAAGGACTTGCCCTCGGCGGCGGCCTTGGCGTAGTACAGGGCGTACTTGGCGTAGAGGTCGGCGGGCTGGGAGACGGTCGCGTCGATCTCGCCCTTGCGGATCGCGTCGAGCTCGGCGGGGATGCCGTCGTTGGAGACGATGGCGATGTGGCCGCTCTGCCCGGCGGGCTTGAGCAGCCCCTTCTGCCGGAGCAGGGCGAGGGTGGGCTGCAGGAAGACGCCACCGGCCTGCATGTAGATGCCGTTCAGGTCCGGGTTGGCGGCCAGGGTGGACTGGAGCTTGGCGGAGGCGACGTCGCCCTTCCAGTCGGTGGGCAGCGCGATCACCTGGATACCGGGGAAATTGCGCTTCATGCAGGCGGCGAACCCCTCGGAGCGTTCGTATCCGTTGATGGAGGTCAGTGCGCCCTGGAGCTCGGCCACCTTGCCCTTGCCGCCGAGTTGCTTGCCGAGGAACTCGCAGGCCTTGGAGCCGTACGAGCGGTTGTCGGTGCGGACCACCATGTAGACGGTGCCGTGCTCCGGTTCGGTGTCCACGCTGATCGCGTGGATGTTGGCGCGGAACAACTCGGAGAGGGTCGTGTCGGTGGTCATGGTGTTCTGCGGAGCCATGACGATGGACTTGGGATGCCGGGCGGCCATTGAGCGGACGTTGGCGGTGAACGTCGCCTCGTCGCCGTCCGAATGGGTCGGGGGCAGGACGCTCAGCTGCTGGTCGTTGATCTCCTGCTGGATGTACTTCGCGTACGCCTTCCAGAAGTCGGAGTCGGCACGGGGGATGTCGATGCCGATCTGTTGGCGGGAGTTGCCGGGGTCATCGGAGTCCCCGCAGGCGGTGAGGCTGCCGGCGAGCAACACGGCGATGCAGCCCATGCAGGTGGTCCGGAGGGTTCGGCTCTTCATGTGTCAGACCGTTCTGGGTGGTGGGGTTGGTGCGTACTGAGAGGGAGGGGAACGGATGTGCGGGACTCGGCAGGTCGCCGTCAGGCGAGGGTGCCGAGTCCCGGGGAGCCGGTGCCGGCGGCCAGCCAGTCCTCGACGGCGGCGATGTGCACGGTGCTGGCGCTGGCGGCGAGGACGGCATCGCGGTTGACCAGGGCTCGCCAGATGGCCTCGTGTTCCCGGTGGGCCTGTTCGCGGGCGGGCGCGTGCCGGATGCCGCGGACGATGCGCAGCCGCTGGGTGTGGGTGGAGAGGATGCCGAGCAGGGTGGAGAGCACGGGGTTGCCCACGGCGTCGGCGATCGTGCGGTGGAAGGCGATGTCCAGCTCGACGAACTCCTCGATGTCGGCCGCCGCGGCGCTCCGGTCGAGGACGGCCCGCAGCGTTCCCAGGTTCTCGTCGGTGAGCAGGTCGGCCGCGAGGGCGGTGGCCTGGGGTTCCAGCAGCCTTCGTATCTGGAGGAGTTGGCCGGCGGTGTGGCCCTGGGAGACGTCGGCGGCGAAGGCGAGCGATTCCAGGAGGAGGTGGGGTTCGAGGCCGGAGACGTAGGTGCCGTCGCCCTGTCTGGGGATGAGGATCCGCATCGCGGTGAGTGCGCGGACGGCCTCGCGCAGGGAGTTGCGGGACAGCCCGAGCTGGTCGGCCAGTTCGGCCTCGTTGGGGAGTCTCGCGCCGGGCGGCAGGGCGCCCGAGACGATCATCTCCTTGATCTTCTCGATGGCCTGGTCGGTCACCGCCATGGGTGTGCGCCTCCTGCGTGCGGACAAGGGAGTGGTGGTCGGTCGAGGAGGCGGGACGGGGAGGCCGGAGCGGCGCGCCCGGTTGCCGCCGGGCTGGTGGCGCCGCTCCGGCGGCTCTCAGGCCATGGGGCCCGTCACTCCTGCTTCTCGCCGGAGGCGAAGCGGGAGATGATCAGCGCGACGATGATGATCGCGCCGTTGAGGAACTGGTTCCACAGGGGCGGTACGCCTGCGAGGGTCATGACGTTGACCACGAGTTGGAGGGTCAGCACGCCGGTGAGGGCGCCGAAGAGGGTGCCGCGGCCGCCGTTGAGGCTGACGCCTCCGATGACGGTGGCGGCGAAGACCTGGAAGATCCAGCCGTTGCCCTGGTCGGCGGAGATGGAGCCGTAGTGGCCGGTGTAGAGGATGCCGGCGAAGGCGGCGAGCAGGCCGCCGAGGATCAGCACGGTCAAGGTGATCCGGTCGACCCGGATGCCGGCGGCGCGGGCGGCCTCGGCGTTGCCGCCGATCGCGTAGAGGGCGCGGCCGTGGCGCAGCCAGGCGAGGGCGCTGCCTCCGGCGAGGAAGAGGAGGGCGCAGATCCAGATCGCGGCGGGGATGCCGAGCCAGCTGGTGCGGCCGAGGTAGGTGAAGGAGTCGGGCAGGGTGACGATGGACTGGCCCTGGGAGATGGCGACCTGGAGGCCGCGGAGCAGGGTGAGGGCGCCGAGGGTGACGATGAAGCCGTTGAGGCGCAGCTTGAGGATCAGGAACCCGTTGATCGCGCCGATCAGCGCGCCGACCACGAGACAGAGCGGGATGGCCGTCCAGGAGGGGAAGAGTCCGAGGCCGTTGAAGCGGGCGCCGTGGTCGGGCAGGACCAGCCAGACGGCGATGACGGGGGCGACGCCGATGGTGGATTCGAGGGAGAGGTCCATCCGGCCGACGATGAGGATCAGCGCCTCGGCCAGGACCAGCAGGCTGAGTTCGGTGGCCTGCTGGCCGACGCCGAGGAGGTTGTCGGAGGTGAGGAAGGCGGGTGAGACGGCGAAGCCGATGACGCCCAGGACGAGCAGGACCGGGACCAGCGACAGGTCGCGGTAGCGGGCCAGGTCGAAGCGCCGGCCGGCCGGTGCGGCGGGCGCGGTGGTGGCCGGGTTCGCGCCGATCTCAGTGGTCGGAGACATGCTGTTCCTTCGGGTCGGTCGGTCCGGCTATGCCCTCCATGGCTGCGACCAGTTGTTCGTCGCTCCAGCCGTGGGCGAACTCGGCGACGACACGGCCGTGCGACATGGCCAGGACGCGGTCGCAGACCCGCAGGTCGTCGAGTTCGTCGGACACGATCAGGGCACTCCTGCCGGCGTCGGCGACTTCGCGGACGGTGCCGAGCAGGGATTCCTTGGACTTGATGTCCACGCCGTTGGTGGGCCGGATGGCGACCAGGACCTGCGGGTCGGTGGCCAGCGCGCGGGCGATGACGACCTTCTGCTGGTTGCCGCCGGACAGTGCGGCCACCGGGGCGGAGGGGCCGGGTGTCTTGATGTCGAGGTCGTCGATCATCCGCTCGGCGAAGGCGCGGGTGCGGGAGGGCAGGACCGTGCCGAAGGGGCCGAGCTGGTCGGTGACGGTCAGGGTGGCGTTCTCGGCGACGCTGCGCTGGGGGATGAGGCCCTGGATGTGGCGGTCCTCAGGGACGAAGCCGATGCCGGCCGCGAGGGCGGCGGGAACGTGGCCGGTGCGCACCGGGCGGCCTTTGACGGTGATCGTGCCGGACCGGGGGCGGTGCAGGCCGGCGATGGTTTCGCCGAGCCGGACGTTGCCGCTGGCGGCTGATCCGGCCAGGCCCACGACTTCACCGGGACGTGCGGTCAGGGAGAGGTCGTGGTAGGCGCCGTCCAGGCTCAGCCCGGCGACCTCCAAGAGCAGGTCGCCGTCCGGGCGTGTGCGGCCGGCCGGTGACCAGGCGGGTTCGGCGTCCCGGGTGCTCTCGCCGGTCATCGCTTCCACCAGGGCGTGCTGGTCGAGTTCGGTGACGGGTGCGGTGATGATGTGCCGGGCGTCGCGGTAGACGGTGACGGTGGTGCAGAGGTCGTAGACCTCCTGCAGGTGGTGGGATATGAAGAGGAAGGCGACGCCCTGTTCCTGCAGTGAGCGCAGCTTGTCGAAGAGCTTGTCGATGCCGCGGGCGTCGAGTTTGGCGGTGGGCTCGTCGAGGATGATGAAGCGGGCGCCGAAGGACAGCGCGCGGGCGATCTCGACGAACTGCCGTTGCTCGACGGTGAGGTCCTCGGCGCGCGCGGTCGGGTCGACGTCGACCCCGTAATCGGCGAGGAGCTCGGTGGCGCGGCCGCGCAGCTGCTTCCAGCTGATGGGACGGAACGCGCCGCTGCTCTGGCGGTCCAGAAAGAGGTTCTCGGCGACGGTCAACGCGGGGATGATCGTGGAGCGTTGGTAGACGCAGGCGACCCGGGTGCGCCAGGCGTCGGTGTCACCGGGGGCCGGGGCGGGTTCGCCGTTGAAGCGCAGGGTGCCGGTGTCGGGGTTCTGCAGGCCGGTGAGGATCGAGACGAGTGTGGACTTGCCCGCGCCGTTGCGGCCGACCAGGGCGTGCGATTCGCCCGGTGCGACGGAGATGCGGGCGTCGCTGAGGGCGACGGTGGCGCCGAAGCGCTTGCTGATCTTGTCGGCCTCGACGACGGCGCCCCGGACGGGGCTGGGGTCCGCCATGGCGGGGAGGTCCTTTCCGCAGGATCCGTCGGCGGCGGCCCCGGGAAGGGGGGGAGTGCGGGGCCGCCGCCGACGATGAGCCGGTGGGGTTACTTGCCGACGCCGTTGCCCCAGAGGGACTTGTCGTCGACGTTGTCCTTGGTGACCAGGGGTGCGGGGAGCTGGTCCTCCAGGCCGTTGGGCAGGGAGATGATGGTCGACTGGTGGTCGGTGGGCCCGGGCTGGAAGGTCTTGCCCTCGGCGGCGGCCTGCGCGTAGTACAGGGCGTACTTGGCGTAGAGGTCGGCGGGCTGGGAGACGGTGGCGTCGATGTCGCCCTTGCGGATCGCGTCGAACTCCTGCGGGATGCCGTCGTTGGAGACGATCGCGATGTGGCCGCTCTGGCCGGCGGGCTTGAGCAGGCCCTTCTGCTGGAGCAGGGCGAGGGTGGGCTGCAGGAACACGCCGCCGGCCTGCATGTAGATGCCGCCGAGGTCCGGGTTGGCGGCCAGGGTGGACTGGAGCTTGGCGGAGGCGACGTCGCCCTTCCAGTCGGTGGCCAGCTCGATCACCTCGATGCCGGGGAACTTCTCCTTCATGCAGGCGGCGAACGCCTCGGAGCGGTCGCGGCCGTTGACGGAGCTCAGCGCGCCCTGGAGTTCGGCGACCTTGCCCTTGCCGCCCAGCTGCTGGCCCAGGAACTCGCAGGCCTTGGTGCCGTAGGCCCTGTTGTCGGCGCGCACCACCATGTAGACGTTGCCCTTGTCGGGGCGGGTGTCGACGCTGACCACCGGGATCTTCTTGGCGGACAGCTGGTCGAGGGTGGAGGCGATCGCACCGGTGTCCTGCGGGGCCATGACGACGGCCTTGGCGCCGGTGTTCTGGAAGACCTGGACGTTGGCGACCAGCTTGGTGACGTCGTTCTGCGAGTTGCTCACCGGCAGGGTGTTCAGGCCCTGCGCGGAGGCGTCCTGCTTGACGTACTGCGCGTAGGAGTTCCAGAAGTCGGAGTCCGCACGCGGCAGGTCGACACCGATGGCCGGCTTCCCGCCGGCGGCGGACGCGTTCGAGTCGCTGCCGCGGTTGCAGCCCGTGGCGAGCCCCGCCAGGACGACCACGGCAGCGGCCGTGGCCGCGATTCTGGAGGAGCGAGGGTTCATCGTGCTGATCTCCTTGGCTGGGATGACCGGCTCCCCTGCGGGGGCGGGGAGCCGGTGTGGTGGGGACCGAGAGGCCTGTCCCCGGAAGTGAGGCGGGGGTGGTTGAGCCGGACTGCCCTTCCCGGCCGTCATACAGGAGGGAGGCCGTTCCTGGATGTGGGGATTCGTGGCAGGCACGCCGGATCGGGCCCTCCGCAATCATCGGATGCCTTGCGATCACGAGGACCTTATGAGCTTGGCACCCGGCTGACAATAGGGAAACTTCGGACGAATCTCAACCGCAACGTGCGGGCTTCCACCCCGGGCCGCAAGGACTGCTATCACCCCTGAGGGCTGGAGCTTTGATGAACAGTTAGGGTACTGTCGGAACCCCTGCCCGCAACGGTCGCCGACAGGCGTCGGAGGACTTCTTGCGGTGGGTGGCCAACACTCGTGCGGTCATGGCGTCACGGATACATCCGATGTGTTGGCTCGGTGAAGAGTCCCGGCCTGCAGACCTGTGACGGGAGTCAGGGCGTGAAGCCACTGCGGATCGGACCGGCGGGGAAGAGGTTCCGGCAGTCCTCGGTGATGACGGCTGGGTCTTCGACCTCTCGGACCTGGCCGGTGACATCGACCGGGCGTTCCTCGCTTCGGAGAAGGTTGGAAGCCTCGTGGAAGGGGGCGGGTGCCGGTCGGCCCCGCGCCGGGGACACCGGCAGAAACAGAGCTCGCCCCGCCCGCAGCTGGTGCTGTGGCGCCCGGGGCACCCGAAGGGCACGTCACACCCCGTCGACGTGGCGATTCGGATCGTCAGGGCCGCCGACCCACCAGAAGGCGGCTTCATCTGCGGAGGATCGCCGGCCCCGTGGTCCGGCGATCCCCGCATGGTGCCCCGCGTTCCGACGCACGCCGGGCGCCTCTGTGCGATCGCTGGTCGAATCTATGGCGACAACAGGGTCGGCGGAGTGCGGAGTTGCACAGCAACCAGGGCCGAACGGTGCCGAAGTGCA
This sequence comes from Kitasatospora sp. RG8, assembly GCF_017813315.1. Taxonomy (NCBI): domain Bacteria; kingdom Bacillati; phylum Actinomycetota; class Actinomycetes; order Kitasatosporales; family Streptomycetaceae; genus Kitasatospora; species Kitasatospora sp. RG8. The sequence goes on along the minus strand of NZ_JAGIYX010000011.1, from coordinate 178,024 downwards.
CAGTGATCCCGTGATCTGCGGCCGCGCGCAGGGATCCGGCAGGGGTGATCATGCCGAGCGACGGTGTTCCGGACCTCTCATGGCCGGCCGGGCGAGCCGGCCGGGCGGACGACATCCGCCCGGCTTCGTCCGGCGACCGGTCGGGAGTCCCTGCGGGGCGGGGGCCAAGCATGGCCGCCGTGGAAGGCGGCGGTGAGGCGGCGGCGGCGGAGGGCTCCCACACCGGTCACGGCCAGGGCGGCCCAGGTGGTGCGGCCCGTGGGAGTGGGGGCGTCCTCCGGGAGGTGCCAGCCCGGAGGGAGTGGCTCGCCCGCCCGCAGCGCGGCGAGAAGGGGAAGCACACGGGGGGCGGGCCGCTCGTACGGGTCGGGGTGCGACGTACGGCGGGTCAGGGCGACCGCGACCAGAAGGGCAACGAGGCTGCTCAGCACCATGGCGGCGCCCGGGTCCGCCCCGAGGACCGTCACGGCCGTCCGGGCGGTGACGACCGAGACCACGATCAACAGCGGGACGACCACGGCGGTCGGCAGCCTGAGCGAACGCCCGCCGGTGACCGCAGTGCCGCCGCCGACCAGCAGACCACGGCTCCGTAGGCGCGCCTCCAGGTCCCGGGCGGGCGCGCTGGGGCCGAACGCGGCGCGCGGGGCGCCGAGCCAGCCGGTGCCGGAGGGGCCGAGCGCGGCGAGCAGGACGGCCTCCACCTCGTCGCGGGGGCGGGGCCGGACCACCCGGACCATGCCGTGCCGGTCGATCTCCACCCGGGCCGTGAGGAGCATCCGCACCAGCGCGGTCTCGGCCACCCGCCACGGCCCGCCGGCCAGGTAGGCCAGCTCATGGAGCGACAACTCCTCGACCCGCCCGGCCCGTCCCACGCGCACGATCCACCACTCCCCCGCACACCCGCCGTCCGGCCGGTGCCCGCAAGGCTACCGGCGCCGGTGGCAGCGGAAGGTCGGACGGACCGTCTGCGGGGGCCCGGTCCGGGGACGACGACGCGGCCGTCCCGGCCGTCCTGGTCCGTCCCGGCTGTCACCCGGGTGTTCGCCGAGCGGGCGTCAGGCGCCCGCTCAAGCGTCCGGTCAGACGTCCGGTCAGGCGTCGGGGTTCTTGCCCTGCTGGACCCGCCTGATCCGTTCCACCTGGAGCGCGGTGAACTGCTGCAGCGTCTTGTGGTCGCGCTCGTCCTCGTCGAGCTCGATCAGGACCACGACGGTTCCGACCCGCATCGCCATGGCCGAGGCGACGACGGGATGCGAGGAGTCATCCGACTCGGCGGGCCGCTCGAAGCCCTGCGACTGCTCGGCGCCCGTCTTCAGGCTGATCCGGTGCGCGTTGCTGTCGCTCTTCTCCAGCGACCCCACCATCGCCTCGAAGGCGGGGCCGGCGTTCTCCGGGGTGTCGAAGGTCAGCATGGTGAAGCGGATGTCGTTGTCGGTGTTGGAAGCCTGCTCGTACCGGACGGTGCCGCCCAATTGGAGACCGGAGCAGCTGCTCGACAGCTTCTTCCGGCAGGTGCTGGACGCCTCCGCCTGCTCGATGGCCTTCGGCGGGTTCGCGCCCGGGGCGAGTCGCCACCCCGAGGGGAGCGAGATCGAGCTCGGCAGCGCGTCCCGCACCTGGTTCGGCTCCGACAGCGCCACGCCGGCGCTGAACGCCGCCCCGGCGCCGCCGGAACTGCACGCCCCCGTCCCCAGGGCGAGCGCGGCGACGGTCCCCGCCAGTGCGAGATTGCGTCCGTACTGCTTCAGCTTGTTGTCCATCAGGTGCCCCCGTTGCGCTCTTCACCTCGAAGATCATCAGCGGACATCAAATCACACGATCACCTGGCGGTTCCCGTCCTGCCCGTCTGCGCCGGGCCGGACCTCTGATGGGGACTCAGTGACCTTCCGTCGACACGCGTGAGGGCCCCGACCGGCGTGCCGGTCGGGGCCCTGCGCGATCACGGCCCGGTCGGACGGGGCCGAACCCGTCCGCCCGGACCCCGGTGGAGCACGACCGCCCGGCCCCGGGGATCAGGACCAAGGCTGTCGGACCGCTGGTTGATCACGAGTGCGCTCGGTTGATCACGAGTGGATGACGCCCTGGGTGGCGCGGCCGTCGCCGTCCCAGTCGCCGGTGACGGGGGTGTCGCCGGCGTTGCCGTAGCTGACGGAGGTGACCGTGCCGTCGTCGTGGCGGAAGTAGAAGGTGTGGTTGCCGGGCATGTAGACGCCGACTTCGGTGCGGCCTGAGTGGTCCCAGTCCCCGGCCAGGGGGATGCTGTTGGGGTTGCCGAAGGTGACGGTCCGGTCGGCGGGGCCCTCGGTGTTGCTGTTGCGCAGGTAGAAGGTGCTGGTGGCCGGGTCGTAGAGACCGACCGTCACGGTTCCGTTGCCGTCCCAGTCGCCGGCGACGGGCTTCCAGTCGCCGCCGTTGCCGAAGGCGAAGGAGGTCACGTCACCGTTGGCGTGGCGGAGGTAGAACTTGGCGGTGTCGGGCATGTAGACGCCGAGCTGCGAGGTGGTGCCGTCCCAGCGGCCCAGCACGGGGCGGTTGCCCGGGTTGCCGAACACCAGCGTCGACTGCGCCGCGCTGCCCGAGTTCGCCAGGAAGAACGTCGAGGTCGTCGGATCGTAGGCCGCCTGCGTGTCCGTGCCGTCCCCGTCGAAGTCACCCGCCAGCGGGATCATCGGCGTGTTCCCGAAGCCGAAGGCCGGGCGGGTGGACACGGCGGACGCCGCGTTGTCCGACAGGTACCAGGTCAGCGTCCTGGGCTCCGGCTTCGGCGGGGTCACCGGCCCCGGGTTGTCCGGGTACGGGTTCGCGTGGTCGGCCCCGAGGCCGGCCCTGGGGCCGCAGACCGGCCAGGCGTTCTGGCCCTGGGAGGCGAGGACCTTCTCGGCGATCAGGATCTGCTGCTGCTTGGTGGCCTGGTTGGCGTAAGGCGCGTACTGGCCACCGCCGTTGGCGATCCAGGTGGACTGGAGGAACTGGAGGCCGCCGTAGTAACGGGGGCTCGTGGAGGAGACTATCGACCAGTCGCCGCCGCTCTCGCACTGCGCGACCTTGTCCCAGGTGGCCACGGAGGCCGCGGTCGCGGAACCGGCGGTGGCGGCCAAGGTCGCCGGGGCCAGCGAGACGGCGGCGCCGAGGGCGAGCACGCTGCTCAGGCGGGAGCGGGAGCGGGTGCGCTGCATGGGCATGGATGTTCCTTGGAGTGGGCTCGGTTGACGGTCCGCCCGGCGCGGCGAGTACACCGGCAGGCGCGGACGAATACGCCGGCAGGCACGGGCGAGTACGCCGGAGGGCGGTCGCGAGGTGCCCGGCACGCGCTTCGCACCGGGCACCCGGGACGGACCGGTCAGAGGGTGAGGTCGAAGGAGACCGCGCTGGCGCTGCCCGCGGTACCGGGGACGACGTTGTCGTGCCAGCCGGTGGAGTCGCTGTAGACCTCGTGCAGCACACCGTCGTTGACGAGCTCCACGACGCGGTCGCCGGTCGCCTTGACCTTGACCGAGACGGAGGTGATGTTGCCGCTCACTCCCGGAACGACGTTGTCGCGCCAGGCCTCGCCGTCGGAGTAGATCTCGTGCAGCACGCCGCCCCCGACCGCCTCGATGACCCGCTGCCCGGTCGCCTTGTTGAACGCGAACCCGAGCGCACTGATGTTCCCGCCCACGCCCGGAACGACGTTGTCGTGCCAGCCGTCGGAGTCGGCGTAGATCTCGTGCAGCGCACCGTTCTCGACCGCCTGGATCACCCGCCGACCCGCCGGACTGTAGGCGATGTCCAGCGCGCTCACGTTCGCCACACCCGGGATCACGTCCTCGTGCCATCCGTTCGAGTCCGTGTAGATCTCGTGGATCGTCCCGCCCTCGACCGCCTCGATCACCCGGTGCCCGGTGTTCGGGTCGAAGGCGAAGGCCAGGGAGTCGATCGTCCCGGAAACCGGAACGGCCTCGTCGTGCCAGCCGTCGGCGGCCGTGTAGATCTCGTGCAACGCACCGTTCTCCACAGCCTCGATCACCCGCTGACCCGACGGACTGTAGGCGAAGGCCAGCGCACTCAGGTTCCCCACACCCGGCACCGGGCTGTCGTGCCAAGCGGAACCCTTGGTGTAGACCTCGTGCAGCGCTCCGCCCTGGATCGTCTCCAGCGTCCGGTTGTTCGCCGTCGGCTTCGGCGGCGTCGGCGTGGCGTCGTCGACGATGCTGTTGTTGCGGACCGGCCTGTAGGGGTTGCCACGAGTGCCCGGGAAGTAGGGGTACGGGATTTCCCGGTGATGGACACCGCTTCCGCTGAACTCGTAGCCCATGTAGGAGTTGTGGGAGCTGTCGACCCAGCGCTCGAAGAGGACGATGTGTCCGTCGTTCCCGTAGGCGTCGTTCAGCAGCGCGTCGCCCGGCTTGAGGTCCTCCTTGCCGATCCGGGAGGTCACCCCGGTGGGGACGAATTCGGGGGTGGTCAGCGAGTAGCTCAACTTCCAGGCCATGGAGACGTACCCGGAGCAGTCCGTGCGGTAGCCCTGGTAGGAGCCCTCCCCGTTGTACTTCAGACCGATGTCGACCCACGAGGCCGCCCGGTTGATGACCTGACTGCGCGTCAGGCTCGGTGCGCTCACGTTGGAGGTGGCGGAGGCCCACGGGGCGGTGCCCGGCTCGCTCGGCGTGATCGGGCCCTGGCCGGCGCCGCCCACGTCCCCGTCGAGGGTCGCGTTCACCGAGGCGACGCTCTGCGGCGTCGTTTCGGCCTGGGCCGGCACGGCGGTGAGGACGGCGGAGGCAAGACCTGCTACGAGGAGCGCTGTGACAGCACGGGTGACGCGCTTGCTGGGCATGTGGGTACCCCTTGTCTTGTCGATGGGTTGAACTCTTGTGAGAGGTGGTGCCGATGGGCCACGGGCCCCGTACCGCGGCGCCGATCGGCAGGGAGCCATTCCGCGCGCAGTCGATCGCACCGTGGCGCTACGGGCGAGCGAATGGACAGCTCGAGGAGCACGTCGCTTTCCCCGGCGACGTGGCGATCGAGACCGTCACTGATGAAGGGCCGTCATTCGGGAGAACCCGTCGCGCCATCGAATGCGCGGCCGGCCGCGGTGCACATGGCACCATGGGTTCCGGTTCTGCCCGGCGCGGGAATTCGTCCGCCGGTTGCCCGGTTCGCAGCGGCTCCCGTCAGTGGGTCACTGCGTGCCGCCAATTGACGGGGTTGGAGCGGGGATCGACGTGGATCCACCCCTGCCGGTACACCGTCGGACGCTTACCGCGCCTGCCGGCGGTCTCCTCTGCCCACGCGCTGTCGGGGACTTCGAGGGTGCCGTGCCGCACGACTCTCCCGCCGCCCCGCACCGGGCGCCCGGGCCGGTGGGCGGCGGGCGCGGTGAATGACCTCTGGAATACCTTCATGTCTCCCTCGTGGAATGCCGATAACGGCGAAGATCGCCCCCGTGCTCTACCGGTCCCTGCGCGGCGCCCTGCGTTCCGCCGCACACCGGACGCCGCGCGCGGACCTGTCGTCGAATTTATGGCAGCACCGGAACGGACACAGTGCGGAGTTGCACAGCAACCGGGTTCGGACGGTGCCGGAGTGCACAGTGATCCCATAGTCTGCGGCCGTCAGTACGGAATGCGCGGGGGGAAACTGTGCAGAGCGATCTCATTCCAGACATGTCATCACCGGCCGGGCGAACCGGCCGGGCGGACGACATCCTGGCCATGCACCAGGCCGGCCGCAAGGGCGGGACACCACAGGTGCTGCGATGGCTGGCCAACCGCACCTCGGCGGACGTCTTCCTGATGAACCCTTCGGGCACCGCGGCCAGGGCGGGAACGTTCCCGTCGGACGACACCGCGCGGGCCGCGTGCCTGCGCGGAGCCGGAGACATGGCCGAGCGAGGGCTGCAGTCGGCCGTCATCGACCAGGGCGAACTCACGTGCTTCATCCTCGTCCTCGACAACGACCGGACTCTCCGCGCGCCCCTCCTCGCGGCGGTGGCCCGCCGGCCCGCGGCGCCCGAACTTCCGGTCCTGCTCGCGGATGCGGTCTCCATCCTCAGCCTCACGTGGCACGCCGAGGACGCACGGCGGAGCCGGCAACGGCTCCGCACCGCGGACACCAGGACGAGGGAAGCGGTCCTGCGCCTCCTGATGGACGGTCAGACGGCGATCGCCCAGGACGTCGCGGGAGCACTCCGGCCCACCCTGCCCGAGGTCATGCAGATGTACGTCGTCGAAGGGCCGCACGAGGCGCGCAGCGAACTCGCCCTCCGGATAGCCGAGACGAGCAAGGACGCGTGGGTCGTGCCGTGTCCCGTCTACAACGACCACATGCTCGTCCTCGCGCCCCCGCCCCCCTGCCCGACCGCCGCCCTCCCGGCCTGGGCGACCCACGGTTCGACAGCCGAGCGCCTCCGGCTCGGGGTGAGCAATCCCCTGCACCTGCGGGAGACCGCCACCGGCTACGCCCAGGCGTTCCACGCCCTGGCCGCCGCACGCCACCGCACCAGCCGGCTGTCCACCTTCGCGGGGGAACCGGACCTCGCACTCACCATCGGGCCCGCCGTGGCGGCCTGGTCCGCTTCCTTCCTCTCCTCGGTGCGATCGCACCTTCCCAGGCGCACGCAGGATCCGGACGGCACACAGCTCCTGGCCACCGCCGGCGCGTGGCTCCGGTTCTCCTCCGGAGCCGCCACCGCACTGAACATCCACCGCAACACCCTGGCCGCACGCCTGGCCCACGTGCAGGAGCTGCTCCGCCTGGACCTGACCCGGCTCGCCGACCAGTCCGCCCTGGCCCTCGCCCTCCACGCGGCGGCCGACCGCACCGCGTCCCGCAGGAGTGGCGACGGCACGGGGGAAGGCCGACCGGCACCGTCCCTGGACGAGCTCCTCGTCCTGCCGCGCGTCGTGTCCTGGGCGCACCGGCAGTTCCGCCCCCTTGAGGACACCGGCCACACGACCCCCGTCGCGGAGACGATCGGCACCTGGTTGCACCTGGACGCTCGCATCGGCCCCACCGCCGGGGCGCTGTCCCTCTCGGAGTCCGCCGTCCGCAAGCGGCTGGCACGGGCCGAAGTGTTACTCCAGCGCTCCCTGACGCGCCCCCCGACCGCCGTCCACGACCTGTGGCTCGCTCGACGGGCCCTCGAACTGACCGGACGGTGATCACGGCCCTGAGGGGCCCAACTGCCACGGAGGGTCGGTAGAGTGGCCGCTCGCCGACCGGGGAGAGGAGTGCGCGTGGCCGCGGGGGAACAGGTCGACAGGGCGCGCGCCCAGCTGTTCGGCGAGGTGGCCGAGCTCTACGACACGGCCCGGCCGGGGTACTCGGACGCGCTGGTCACGGAGGTGCTGGCGTACGCGGCCCTGGGCGACCGTACGGCGGTGGAGGTCGGCGCGGGTACCGGAAAGGCCACCGTGCCGTTCGCCGAACCGGGCACTCCGCTCGTGTGCATCGAGCCCGACCCGCGCATGGCCGAGGTCCTGCGCCGGAACACCGCGCGGTTTCCCGCCGTCCGGGTCCGGTCCGGCCGCTTCGAGGACTGGCGGCCGGGCGGGCGTCGCTTCGGCCTGCTCCTCGCCGCCTCGTCCTGGCACTGGGTGGACCCGCAGCGTCGCTGGGACCTCGCCCACGGCGCCCTCGCACCCGGTGGCGCGCTCGCACTGTTCTGGAACCCGCACCGGGTCCGCGATGCGCGGTTGCAGGCCGCTCTCGCCGAGGTCGACCGCCGGCACGGGATGGCCAACACGCCGCACGGCGTGCCGGCGTCCTCCTTCGGCGAGGTGCCCGGCAGCTCGCTCGGACCGGACGGCTGGCCGGAGGCGGAGTGCCGCCGGGACGGCCGGTTCACCGACCTGCGTGCCGTCCGGTACCGGCAGGACCGGTCCTACGACACCGACGGCTACCTGGACCTGCTGGCCTCGCTCTCGGCCTACCGCGCCCTGCCCTCCGGCCGGCGCGGGCAGGTCCTCGCGGAGACGGCCCACGTCCTGGACGCACACGGCGGCCGGATCGCCATGGACCACTTCAGCGACCTCTTCCTCGCCCGGGCACGGTGAGCCGGCCGCCCGTGGGCGCGGCGGCTCCCCCGGGCCGACGACGCGGGCGGCCACGGCGTGGGCCGCCCGCCGAACAGGCCGGCACCGAACGGGCCGGCACCGACCGGGCCGGCAGGCGACCTCGACCGCCGGCCCCGGCCGCCGACTCCCGGCCTCGCCCCCGGCCGACCTCCGACCGGCCCCCGAGCGGACAGGCCGTCAGGACGGCTGCCCGTCAGGCCTTCCGTGGCCGGGTGCGAACATCAGGTCGGTGGCGCGGGCGAGGACCTCGGCGCGGGTGCGGCCCTCGTGGTCGGCGGCGACGTTGTGGTGCGCGATCGCCACGCAGAAGGCGATCAGGCTGCGGGCCTCGACCTCGTCGGGGTCGGGACAGAGGGTGCCGATCATCTCGCGCAGCAGGGCCATCCGCCGGTTGTCCACCCGTCGCAGGCGCTCGGCGACGGCCGCGTCGCGCCGGGCCCAGTCCCGGACCGCCAGGTCGATCGGGCGCAGGCGGTCGTTGGAGAAGGTGAGCACGCCCGCGCGCCGGGCCTTGGTCCTCGCGTCGCCCCCCTCGCGTTCGACCCGGTCGATCACCTCGTCGGTGCTCTCCCGCTCCCAGGTGTCCAGCATCGTCTCCAGCAGCGCGTCACGGTCGGCGAAGTACCCGTAGAACCCGCCCTTGGTGACGCCGAGCCGCCTCGCCAGCACCTCGATCCGGACGGCGTCCGGACCGCCCTCCGCCAGTGCGGCCAGGCCTTCCTCCACCCATCGGTCGCGCGGAGTGCGAGCAGTGCCCACGGTGTGTCCCACCTCACTCGTCGCCGGATATACGCAACCGCCGTATATCCGGGTCTAGCCTCGTCTTGTACGCAAGCGTATAAAACGGGGGCGGCAGACGGCGCCCCGAGCGGGAAAGGCGGCACCGGCCATGAAACTTCCTGTCGAAGCCCACACCGATCGGCCCTGGCGGGTCCACGAGTTCGCCCGTGACTTCCGGGTCGAGGACGTGTGGTCGTACCGCACCCCCGGGGCCGGGCCGGACGACTTCCCCGTGATGCTCGACGCGATGCGGGCGGGCGGCGGGTTCGACCGGCAGAGCCCTCCGGTCCGCTTCCTCTTCGCGGTGCGCTGGAAGCTCGGCGCCCTCCTCGGGTGGGACAGGCCCGACACGGGCCTCGGGTCGCGGGTCCCGTCGCTCTGCGACCGCCTGCCGCGGGACCTCCGCGAGACCGTGGCCGGCTCCGACTCCGGCGACATGCCGCTCACCCCCGTCTACGAGCTCCCCGACGAGGCCGTCCGCGAACTGGCGAACAAGACCGTCCACACGCTGATGCACCTGGGCTGGGTGCCGACCGGCGACGGCGGCCACGAACTGCGGATGGCGGTCCTGGTCAAGCCGAACGGCCGGTTCGGGCGGCTGTACATGGCGCTCATCGCACCGTTCCGCTACCTGATCGTCTACCCGGCGCTCACCCGCCAGTGGGAGCGCGCCTGGCAGGACCGGGCGCTCCTCCTCCCCGGGAGCGCCGACCCCCGCCCGTGAGCGCCGCGGACGGACGGGCACCGCGCCCGCCCTCGGCAGGGGCCCGCCCCTCGTCCGGCTCCGGACCCTTCGCGGCGGACGGGCCCGGCTCCGGGGCCTTTCGCGGCGGACGACAGGGGGCCCGCCCCGTCACCGCCCTCCGGCCACCTCCTCGACCACCACGCCCCCCGGGGACCAGGGCTCCAGGTCGCGGAAGAACCGCGCCGCGTCGACGACGGCCTCCGGCGGGTGGACACCCGGCCGACGGGCCGTCCCGTCCAGCAGCTGCGCGAGGCCGAGGGCGAGCGGGACACCCGTGGCAAGGGCCATGTCGGCGAGCAGGCGCGGCGGGTCCTCGGCGGGGCGGGCGAGGACGCCGAGCGGCCGGCCGTCGCGCAGCCCGGTGGCGGCGGCGAAGAACGGCGGCAGGCCGCCCGGGCCGCGGAGCCCGGCGGCCCGGACGCCCGCGGTCAGGGCGCGCCCGAGCGGGGGGCCGGCCAGTAGGGCCGCCGCGGACTCGTTGTCCAGCCGCCCCCGGTCGAGGTCGCGCCGCAACCCGTCCAGGAAGGCGACGGTGCCCCGGGTGACCACCATCAGGCAGGCCGCGTTCCCGGTGGGCGCGAGGCTGCGGTGCAGGGTGACCGGTTCGGGGTGGCCCACGGTGTAGGCCGTCCCGGCCCGGCCGCCCGGCAGCGCGAGCGTGACCGGCCGCAGCGGGCGCCGCTGCACCAGCCGCGCCCGCTCGACCACGGCGACGGTGCCGCTGATCTGCTCCATCCAGTGGACGGCGGCGGCGCCCGCCCTCCCGTCCGGCCCGGTCAGCTCCTCACCGGTGTCGGGGACGTCCACCGGCCAGGCCGTGTACAGGTCGTGGACGGTGTCGAGCCGCTCCGCCGCCAGCGCGGCGAGCAGGTTGGAGACGCCGGGGCTGGCGCCCATGCCGAGCACGGCCGTGACACCCGACCTCCGGGCCTCGCCGTCCAGTTCGAGCATCCGGACGGTCGGCTCCCAGTCGTCGCAGAGGTCCAGGTAGTGGGTGCGGGCGCGGATCGCCGCGGCGAGCACGGCCGGCCCGAACCGGTAGTAGGGGCCCACCGTGTTGAGCACGACGTCGGCGGCGCCGAGGGCCCGGTCGAGCTGTCCGGCGTCCGTGACGTCGACCTGCTGCGCCGACAACGCCGGTCCGCCGAGGCGGAGTTCGCCGGCGAGCCGGCCGGCCGCCGCCAGATCACGGTCGGCCACGACGACTTCGCGGACGCCGGGCAGCGCGACGGCCGCGCGGACGGCGGCCGCGCCCGTGGCCCCGGCGCCGCCGAGGGCGAGGATCCTCATCGGTGCACTCCCGTCGGTGCGGTGGACTCCAGGTAGCGGCGCAGGTCGTCCAGGTAGCCGTCGACGTAGACCGACCGCGGCGCGGCCACGGCGGTGAGCAGGCCGCGGACCGAGCCGTCCTCGGCGTACGGGTGTGCCAGCCCGTGGGTGGCGACCGGGTAGCTGTGGACGGTCAACTGGCCCGGGGCGGTGAGGAGCCGGCGGTAGCCGGCCTCGGTGTCGGCGACGTCGACGTTGCGGTCCCGGCCGCCGAGGACCAGCAGCACGGGCACCTTCAGCGCGGCCAGGTCGGCGGTGGCGTCGACGGTGAAGTTCCGGCCGATGAACCGCCAGCGCGCGGGCGTCAGGTCGCCGAGGTCCGCACCGACGGCGGCCCGCGCCTGCTCGTACGTCGCACCCTTGCGCAGTTGCTCGTCGACCCGTTCGCGGCGGGCGAGTTCGGCGTCGACGCGGGCCTGCGGGGCGTGCTCGTCGGCGAGTTCGGCGAGCAGGTTGTAGCGGCCCTGCCGGAGCCAGTTGACGGCCGGGGAGGCGGCGATCACGAACCGGACGTCGGGCACCCGGTTGGCGACCTTGGGCAGGACCCAGCCGGCCTGGCTGATGCCCCAGAGACCGATCCGGCCGGGGTCGATGCCGGGCTGGGCCCTGGCCCAGGCGATGGCGGCGGCGGTCTCGGCGGCCCGGTCGTCCATGCTCTGGTCGAGCCAGTCACCGGGGGCGCCTGCGACGCCGGGCTTGTTCCACGACAGCGAGGCGTAGCCGGCCCGGGCCAGGGACTCCCAGATCGGGCGGTAGAACGTGTCCCGGGTGGCGTCGGCCGGCCCGTCGCCGTGGACGAAGACGACGAGGCCGAACGGCCCGTCGCCACTCTCCGGCCGGGCGAGCACACCGTCCAGCGGCTGGACGCCACCGGTGATCGTGACGCGCTGTTCGCGCAGGTCGTAGCTGTTCTGGTAGGCCACCCAGGCGACCGCCGCGCCGGCCGTCAACACCAGAGCCAGCAGGGCGCCGAGCACCCGCCTCAGCCAGGTACGCCGCACTGCGGCACCCCCATATCTATCGAATTCAAAACTATCGTTTGCTTCTCGATAGTTTCGAGCGTACTACACTCACCGGAGGAAGGGAGTGGCGCGATGGCGGAGGAAGCGCAGGCCGAGGTCCCCACCAGGACACTGGTCGAAGGCCTGGTCCGGGCGGACGGCACGGTGGACGCGGGCGAGCTCTACGAGGTGGCGGGCGCGCTCGGGATGTCCGACCAGCAGGTGCGGCTCTGCATCAAGCGGATGGCCGCCGAGGGCCTGCTGGTCCAGGAGGGGCGCGGCCGACGCGCGGTGCTGCGGGAGACCGAGCAGGCCCGGCGGGCCGCCGACCCCGAGGTGGAGTTCGTCCGGCACATGTACGCCCAGGACGCCGGGCTCGCCCCCTGGGACGGCGGCTGGCACCTCGCCGCGTTCGCCGTCCCCGAGTCCGCCCGCCACGCCCGGGACGCGCTGCGCGAAACGCTGGTCCGGCTCGGCGGCGCAGCCGTCCAGGGCGGCCTCTACGCCTGCGCCAACGCGTGGGAGCCGTACGTCGAGGCGGAGGCGGAGCGGCTCGGCGTCCGGGACCGCCTCACCCTGCTGACCAGCACCGACCTGCGGATCGGCGGCGAGTCGGAGCCGCTCGCCCTCGCCCGTCGCCTCTGGCCGCTGGAGGAACTCGCCGACGGACACCGACGGCTGGCGGCCGTCGCCCGCTCGCGACTGGCCCGGCTGACCGCCGCCGCTCCCCCGGGGCGGACCGAACGCCTCGCTGCCACCGTGGAGTTGGCTGCCGAGTTCACCCGGGCCACGGCCCCCGACCCGCTCCTGCCGCCCGAGCTGCTGCCCCGCCCCTGGCCGGGCGCCGAGGCCCGCGCCCTGACCGCCGAGTGCTGGCGCCTGCTGCTCCGGGCCGAGCACGCCGACCCGGCCCCCGGCCCGCGACTCTTCCACCGCTACGACGAGGCGGTCCGCCGGATCACCGGTGTGGGGCAGGAGAACTGACGCCACGTCGGGTGGCTGGTGACCCGGGTCGGCGGTGCGGCCGGGCACGCGACGTCGATGCCGTCGGCCCGGTTACCGCCCCGAGGATGTCCACCCTGGTGCCCTCGGCTGTCCACCCTGGCGTCCCCACCGCCCGGCCCGGTGCGCGGGTCGGCGGCGTTCGCGCAGTGCGCGGCCCCTTCGGCCGGACGTCACGGATGCCCTCGCGCGGGAGCCGATCCGATCCATCAGCCACTGCGGCGGATCGATCAGCCGGACGCCCTCCGGCTCGTCCGGGTCGGTCCGGGCGACCACGGCGACGATCTCCACCCCGCCGGTGGACAGCGGAGTCAGGCCTGGCGGGCATAGGTGGCGAGCCGGTCGGCGAGCGCGCTGACGAGGTCCCGGAGTTCGTCCGGTCGCTCGATGACGAACGGCCGGTCGAGCGAGGCGAGCACGGGAGGCAACCAGTCCAGCCGCTCTGCTCTCAATTCGACGTGGAACCAACGCTCGGTGTGCGGATCGCCTTCCGCGGGCACGGGGCCCTCCACGCTCGCGACGCTGGCGGGCAGTCGGGCGCGGATCTGTTCGACGGTCCCGTGGATCCGCAGGGTCACCTCGTGCCGGTACGCGGCCTTGGCGAGCCCCGACAGGACGTGCTGTGCCGGATCGAGTCCGGCGGGCGGCTCGAACGAGCCCGGCAGGGTCCTCGCGTCCGCGATGCGATCGAGCCGGAAAGTCCGGTCCTGGCCGATCCCGGGATCTGCACCCGTGACGTACCACCGGCCCGCATGGGTCACGATCCCGTACGGGTGCAGCGTGCGTTCGCTTCGCCGGCCGTCCCGGGTGGTGTACCTGATGGAGATCGGGCGGCGATGGCGTACCGCGTCGGCGACGGCGAGCAGGACCCCCGTCTCCGGGGTGGCCGACTCGCCGGGCGGATCCGTGAAGGCGAGGGACTCCATGACGGCGTCGAGCCGACGGGCCAGACGCTCGGGCAGTGCCCGGCGGATCTTGGCCGCCGCCGTCTCGCCCGCAGTCTCGGTCGCCGTCAGCAACCCTGTCCTGCGGCCGGCGACGAGGCCGAGCAGCACCGCGAGCGCCTCGTCGTCGTTGAGCATGAGCGGAGGCAGACGGTACCCGGGAGCGAGCCGGTACCCGCCATAACGGCCGCGGACCGCCTCGACGGGGATGTCGAGGTCGACCAGGTGGTCCACATAGCGCCGCACGGTCCGCCCGTCGACGCCGAGCCGGTCGGCGAGTTCGGCCACCGTTCTGATACCGCCCGACTGCAGCAGTTCCAGGAGGGTGAGCACGCGGCCGGTAGGTCGAGCCATGTCCACGATCCTAGCGTTGATACCGGACCGATTCTGTCCACTATTTGCTCTAGCGTCCGTGGTGCAACGGCTTCACCAACCCGAGGAGAGCACCATGGACTTCGTTTCGACCCGGATCATCACAGGCGACGTCGCGCGCCTCGTCGACTTCTACGAGCGAGCCACCGGAGCGCAGGCGCACTGGTCCACCGAGGACTTCGCCGAACTGCGGACCGCGAGCGCGACCCTTGCGATCGGCAGCACCCGCACCGTGGCACTGTTCGCACCCGGCTCCGCCCGGCCGGCCGACAACAACACCGTGATCATCGAATTCCTCGTCGCCGACGTGGACGGCGTGTACCGGAACCTGGCCGATTTCATCGCCGACTTCGTGACCGAGCCCACCACGATGCCCTGGGGCAACCGGTCACTCCTGCTCCGCGACCCCGACGGCAACCTCGTCAACTTCTTCACCCCCGTCACGCCGATGGCCATCGAAAAGTTCGCTCGCTGACGCCGGCGCCTGCGCCCGGGCGGCATGTTCCACACGGACCGGATCATCTGAGACAGAACCCCGGACGACGAGTGTCTTCCGTCATTCGATTCATCTGACCGTTTGCCACTGGAGTCTGACCAGCCTCGCGGCCCCGGCTTGCGACTCGTCCCGCAGGCGGCCCTGATGGCGAGGGCCGCTTCGGACGTCCTGCGGCCACCCGGAGGAACGGCGACACCCCGCCGCGTGACCGGCCCAGCCACCCCCGTCCGCCACGTCCTCGGTCACCCGGTGGCGACAGCCCGGAAGGCGCCGACAGAACTGTTCACGGGACTGGCCCGTTCTCTTTCGGCCCCTTGCACAGCCGGTCCAACGCCGGGACTCGTCGTTGCCGGGACCACGGGTGTCGGGCGTCCGCCGTCGTCCGGGACATCCTGGGTATGCCCGCTGACCAGGGCGTACGGTTGAGCCGCGCCGATGCGCCGCAGCCTCAGGGTTCTGGTTCGATGGTGGGCACCTTCATCGTCGGTTGCAAGGAGCACGGCCCTGAGTACGTCGTTCGCGGAGGCCCTGTCCAGCGGGCTGCTGGTGCTGGTGCTGGTCTGTGCGGTGGTGCGGCCGTGGGGCTGGCCGGAGGCCGTGGTCGCGGTTCCCGCAGCCGGGCTGGTCATCGTCACCGGCGCGATCTCGCCGACGGACGCATGGGCCGAGGCGGAACGGCTCGGTCCGGTGATCGGGTTCCTCGCCGCCGTCCTGGTGCTGGCTCAGCTGTGCGATGACGAAGGCCTGTTCCTCGCTTGCGGGGCGTGGATGGCCCGGACCTCCGCCGGGAATCCGCGGCGGCTGCTGGTGCAGGTGTTCGTGGTCGCCTCCGTGATCACGGCGGTGCTCAGCCTGGACGCCACCGTGGTGCTGCTCACCCCGGTGGTGTTCGTCACCGCGGCCCGGCTCGGCGCCCGGCCCAAACCGCACGTCTACGCCTGCACCCACCTGTCGAACACCGCCTCGCTGCTGCTACCGGTCTCCAACCTCACCAACCTGCTGGCCTTCGCCGCGAGCGGCCTGAGCTTCACGCGGTTCGCCGCACTGATGGCGCTGCCGTGGCTGGCGGCCATCGCCGTCGAGTACGTGGTGCTGAGCCGGTTCTTCGCCGCCGACCTGGACGCGGGTGCCCCGCCCGCGGCTGAGGTGACGGCTCCGGAGATGCCCCTGTTCGCCCTCGTCACCGTCGCCTGCACGCTCGCCGGATTCGTCCTCACCTCGATCCTCGGCGTCGATCCGGCCTGGGCGGCCCTGGTCGGCGCGCTCGCGCTCGCCGCCCGGGCCCTCGCCCGGCGCCGCACCACGCCGGCCGCGATCGTGCGCTCGGCCGCCGTGCCGTTCCTGGCCTTCGTCCTGGCGCTGGGCATCGTGGTCCGGGCCGTCGTCGACAACGGGCTGTCCTCCGTGCTCGGCCACCTCGTCCCCCACGGCACCTCGCTTCCCGCGCTGCTCGGCGTCGCGGCGCTGGCGGCCGTCCTGGCGAACGTCATCAACAACCTGCCCGCCGTCCTCGTCCTCCTCCCGCTGGCCGTCCCGTCCGGCGCCGGAGCGGTCCTGGCGGTACTGCTCGGGGTCAACATCGGCCCCAACCTCACCTATGCCGGGTCCCTGGCCACCCTGTTGTGGCGGCGCATCGTCCGCGAACACGACACCGACATCGGCCTCGGCGAGTTCACCCTCCTCGGACTGCTCGTCGTGCCCGCCGCGCTGGCACTGGCGGTGGTGGCACTGTGGGGGTCACTGCAGATCGTCGGAGGATGAGCCCGTGACCGTCGTCGTCTGGATCACCGAAGGCACCTGGCCCGCCTGCGTCGATGCCGCCCGCATCCACGCACCGCAGGACGCGGAGATCGTCCTGCTCCACGTCAGCGGTCAGGAGGTCCCGGGCGTCGCGCACGGCGCGTTCGCCGGGCTCCTCGGCCGCGGCCACCGCGAGCGGGATCCGGGCACCCGGCTGGAGGCCCTGGCGGCGGACTCCGCTCAGCACCTCCTCGCCGCCGCGGCCGACCGTCTCGGGCGGCCCTGCGCCCACGTGGAGCACACCGGCCGCATCGAGCGCGAGGTCGTCGCCGCGGCCGAGGGTGCCGAGCTGCTCGTCCTCGCGCGCGACGGCGACCGCACCCGCCTCGGGCCCCACAGCCTCGGGCCCACCACCCGCTTCGTCGTCGACCACGCCCCCTGCCCCGTCCTGCTGGTCTGGCCGGAGCCGGCCCCGGGCACCGCCACGCTCCCTCCCCCGCCCGACCGGCGGTAGGCGGGCGCCTCGTTCAGTGGCCGGTGTCCGGCTCCGGGCAGGAGAGCCGGTGGCGGCTGCCGGCCGGAAGGTGGACCCGGAACCGCCGCGCGTCGCCGCGGGGCCGTTGTGGCTCTGCAGCAGCATCTCGGCAATGGCCCGGACCGGGTCTCCTGACACGGGGCTGGTGGCGCGCCAGAGGCGGCATGGCCTTCGAGCAGCTGGACCAGCTGGCCCTCGACCGCGCAACCCGCGGGCAGCGCGGGACGGCGGGCCGTCGCATCACCCCCCCCGGGCGGTCTCGGCGGGACTATCCTCGGGTTCATGTCGAACCCTGATGCGCTGCTCGTCGACATCGCCGCCATGGTGGAGTCCGAGCGCAGCAACCAGATGCCCCTGACCGTCGTCGTCCCGGGGGCGGTCATCACCGGGCGGCTGGCTCCGGAACGTCTGTGGCACGAGCGGGTGGCCGAGGTCCTCGCAGGCTCCGACCACCTGAAGCCCTTCGCCGCACTGTTCACGCCCGCCACCAGCGACGGCGGAGCGGAGGGCGACGGCGTGGCTCCGCCCTCCGTACGACCCACCCACCTGCACCTGCACGTCGCCCGCATCCTGCAGGGCAGCTTCGGTCTGCCCCACACGGGGGGCATGTACCGCATCGCTATCGCCGACGTCAGCAGCTGGACGGTGGGAGACCTCAGCTACAGCGACCAGTGACACCTCGACCGGGGCGCCCCGCCCGTGTCCGCTCTCGCGGCGCGGGCCCGGGTGAGATGGCGACCGTCGCCTCCCGGCTGCCCGAACCCGTCGTTCCCGCTCCCGGGAACGGCCGGGCCGGACCGCTGACGTGCAGGGCGCCGTCCGGGCCGCCGGTCCGCAGCTGCCAGGGGCGCGCGCTGCCTCCCCGGTGCCCGAGGCGGCAGCGCCCCGTCTTCGCAGCCGGACGTGGGTGGTGCGATGCCGCAAAGCCTGCGACCATCCGTCGTCAGGCCACCGGCGCTCCGGTGCCCGCGAGCACCTCCGGGCGGAGCAGGGCGGCGAGCGTCTCGGGCGGGAGCAGCCCCTTCTCCAGGACGAGTTCGGCCACGCCCCGGCCGCTCGCGAGGGCCTCCCTGGCGATGTCGGTGGCGGCCGTGTAACCGATGTGCGGGTTCAGGGCGGTCACCAGGCCGATGGAGTTCTCGACGGTCGCGCGCAGCACCTCGGTGTTGGCGGTGATGCCGGCCACGCAGCGCTCGGCGAGGGTGAGGCAGGCCGCGCGCAGGTGGGTGACGGACTCCGACAGGGAGTGCAGGATGATCGGTTCGAAGGCGTTGAGCTGGAGCTGCCCGGCCTCGGCGGCCATGGTGACGGCGACGTCGTTGCCGATCACCTCGAAGGCGACCTGGTTGACGACTTCGGGGATCACCGGGTTGACCTTGCCGGGCATGATGCTCGAACCGGCCTGCACCGGAGGCAGGTTGATCTCGCCGAGGCCCGCGCGCGGCCCGGAGGACAGCAGCCGCAGGTCGTTGCAGGTCTTGGACAGCTTGACGGCGATGCGCTTGAGCACCCCGGACATCTGGACGAACGCGCCGCAGTCCTGGGTGGCTTCGACCAGGTTGGCGGCGGTGACCAGGGGCAGCCCGGTGATGTCGGCGAGGTGGCGGCGGGCGGATTCGGCGTATCCGGCGGGGGCGTTGAGCCCGGTTCCGATGGCCGTCGCGCCGAGGTTGATCTCGTGGATCAGTTCGACGGCCTCCGCGAGCCGGCTGCGGTCCTCGTCGAGCATGACGGCGAAGGCGGAGAACTCCTGCCCGAGCGTCATCGGCACGGCGTCCTGCAGCTGGGTGCGCCCCATCTTCAGCACGTCGCGGAACTCGACGGCCTTGCGGGCGAAGGCCTCCTGGAGGACGGCCATCGCGTCGAGCAGGCCGCGTACCGCGGAGACGGTCGCGATCCGGACCGCGGTCGGGTAGACGTCGTTGGTGGACTGGCCGAGGTTGACGTGCTCGTTGGGATGCAGGTGCCGGTACTCGCCCCTGGCGTGGCCCAGCAGCTCCAGCGCCCGGTTGGCGACGACCTCGTTGGCGTTCATGTTGGTCGAGGTGCCGGCGCCGCCCTGGATGACGTCGACGACGAACTGGTCGTGCAGCTTCCCGCCGCGGATCTCGCGGCAGGCGGTGACGATCGCCTCCGCCTTCCGGGGCTCCAGCAGGCCGAGTTCCTCGTTGGCGAGGGCGGCGGCCTCCTTCACGGCGGCCAGGGCGTCGATCAGGTGCGGGTAGGCCGAGATGGGCGTGCCGGTGATGGGGAAGTTCTCGGTGGCGCGCAGGGTGTGGACGCCCCAGTAGGCGTCGGCGGGGACGTCGCGGTCTCCGAGCAGGTCGTGTTCGCTGCGGGTGGCGGCGGTCATGGGCGTACGGGTCCTGTTCCTGAGGTGGGTGAGCGAGGTCGTGACCTGATGCGGGTCAGGCGGGGGTGGGAACGGCGGACGGGTCCAGCGCGGCCACCGGCCGTACGCCGCCGACGGGCCGGCCACCGCCGGTGATCGGCTCCCCGGCGAAACCGGTCAGCAGCCGCGGGTCGATTCCCGCCTGTACCAGGGCGGCGGCGGCCACCGGGATGCGCGCCCGGTTCGCCCCGTCGGCGATCTTGACGGCGACGGCCCGGCCGTCCGGCAGTGCGGCGATCTGGACGCCTTCGAAGCCGTCCTTGGCGAGCAGCCCGGGCACCGCGCGCATCAGCTCTGCCACGTCCCGGCCCGTGCCGGAGGCCATCTCCGGATGCTCGCGCAGCGCGTCCGCCACCCGGCGCTCGGCCGTGCCCGGCGCCGCCGTGGCGACGCGGGCGGCGGCGCGGGCGAGGCCGTGCAGGGAGACGGAGAACAGCGGGGAGCCGCAGCCGTCGACGGTGACGTTCGCGGTGCGCTGGCCGGTGAGCTCCTCGACGACCTCGGCGACCGCCGTCTGGAGCGGGTGGGCTGGGTCGAGATAGGTCTGCAGGGGCCAGCCGTTGAGCGCGCAGAGGTACAGCATCGCGGCGTGCTTGCCGGAGCAGTTCTGGGCCGGCCGGGAGGGTGGGCGGCCCTCGCGCACCCAGACGTCCCGCACCGCCGGGCCGTACGGCAGGTCCGGGACGTTGCGCAGATCGTCCTCGGTGACGCCGGCCAGTTCGAGGATCCGCCGGACCCCGGCGAGGTGGCGCTCCTCGCCGGAGTGGCTGCCCATCGCGAGCGAGAGCAGGTCGCCGTCGAGGGGCAGCCCGGCCCGCACCATGGCGACGGCCTGGACGGGCTTGAGAGCGGACCGCGGGTAGCAGGCCGCCTCGATGTCGCCGAGGCGGAACCGGACCTCGCCGTCGCCGCCGAGGACGACGACGGAGCCGTAGTGGACCCCCTCGACCACGCCGTCCCGGATGACGTGGGCGACGGGTGAGTGGAGGGGCTCACGGATCGCGGGCGCGTCCGCGAGGAAACTGCTGCGCATCACTGCCTCGTTCGATGGTTGGTGCTGCTGGCCGGGGTGCGGGGCACGGGTACTGCTGAAGGCGTGGCCGGCCCGTGGATCGTGCCGGGTCGCCGTTCGGCTCAGCCGTCGGTCGTGGCGGCGGCGCGCGCGACGCGGCCGCGGATCGCGTACCAGCCGACGACCAGCGCTCCGGCGATCAGTGGCACGCACAGCACGGTGGTGCGCGCGGCCCCGCCGTCGGCGTACATGAGGACCAGGACCGAGACGAGGAAGGCGAGGGTCACGAGCTCGGTCCACGGGGAGCCGGGCAGGCGGTAGCCGGGGCGCGTCAGTTCGCCGTTGCGGGTCTTCCGCCAGAACAGGAGGTGGCAGACCATGATCATGCCCCAGGTGGCGAGGATGCCGATCGCTGCGAGGTTGAGCACGATCTCGAACGCGTCGGCCGGGACGACGAAGTTGAGGCCGACGCCCAGGACGCACATGCCGCTGGTGAGCAGGATGCCGCCGTACGGGACCTGACTGCGGCTCATCCGGGCGGTGAAACTCGGGGCGGATCCGTTGACCGCCATCGAGCGCAGGATGCGCCCGGTGGAGTAGAGGCCGGAGTTGAGCGAGGACATGGCCGCGGTGAGGACGACCAGGTTCATCACGCTGCCGGCCGCCGGGACGCCGACGTGGGACAACACGGTGACGAACGGACTCTGCCCGGCGGTGTACCTGTTCCACGGCATCAGCATCGACAGGAGGACGACGGAACCGACGTAGAAGAGGCCCACGCGCCACATGATCGAGTTGATCGCCTTCGGCATGATCTTCTCGGGGTTCTCGGTCTCCCCGGCCGTGACGCCGACCAGTTCGACCGAGGCGTAGGCGAAGACGACGCCCTGGACGATCAGCAGCATGGGCAGCAGGCCGTTGGGGAAGATCCCGCCGTTGTCCGCGATCAGCGACGGACCGGGAACGGCGCCGTCCACCGGGTGCCGGGTGACGAGCAGGAAGATCCCGATGCCCATGAAGACGACGAGGGCGCTGACCTTCACGATCGCGAACCAGAACTCCAGTTCGCCGAAGATCCGCACCGAGATGAGGTTGACGGTCAGCACCACGGCCAGGGCTATGAGCGCGATCACCCACTGCGGGACGTCGGAGAACAGGTGCCAGTAATGGGTGTAGGTGGCGACGGCGGTGATGTCGGCGATGCCGGTGGTCGCCCAGTTGAGGAAGTACATCCAGCCCGCGGTGTACGCGCCCTTCTCCCCGAGGAACTCCCGGGCGTACGACACGAAGGCCCCGGAGGACGGCCGGTACAGGACGAGCTCACCGAGCGCGCGCACGACGAGGAACGCGAAGGCGCCGCAGACGGCGTAGGCGACGAACAGGGAGGGCCCGGCATCGGCGAGGCGTCCGCCCGCGCCGAGGAAGAGGCCGGTGCCGATCGCACCGCCGATCGCGATCATGTTGACGTGCCGGGGCTTCAAGGACTTGCTGTAGCCGGTGTCTCCGGCGTCGACGTGACGGGTCGTGGGGCGCTTCTCGTCTTTGAGGAACTGCTCGCTCACGCCTCGGGTCCGCCTTCCGTGGGGGTGTCCGCGCGCTTGGGGCGCACGATGTCGGTGAGGGTCGTCTCGACGCGGAGGAGGTGGTGGGACATGGCCTCGACCGCGTCGTGCTCGGAACCGTCGATCAGCGCCTCGACGATCGCCCGGTGTTCACAGTTGGACTGCTCACGGCGACCTCCCAACTCGTTGAGGAAGGTCGACTGCCGCGCCAGTGCGTCACGGATCTCCTCGATGACCCGGCGGAAGACCGGGTTGCGCGAAGCCTCGGCCACCGCCAGGTGGAAGACGGTGTCCAGCGCGACCCACGCGGTGGTGTCGGTCTCCCGCTCCATCCGGTCGAGCAGGTGGTCCAGGTGGTCGAGGTCCTCCGGAGTACGGCGCAGCGCCGCGTATCCGGCGACCGGGATCTCGACGTGCCGGCGCACCTCGAGCAGGTCGCTGGCGGCGTAGTCACCGAACGTGGGGTCCTCAACGGTGTTCGCCACGACGAAGGTGCCCTTGCCGGTCTTCGAGACGGTCAGGCCCATGGCCTGCAGGGCCCGGAGCGCCTCCCGCAGCACGGGCCGGCTGACCTCCAGGGTCCGGCACAGCTCCGCCTCGGACGGAAGTTTGTCCCCTACGGCGTACTCACCGCGCTCAATGGCGCTGCGCAGGTGGCCGAACACCGCTTCCATCGCGCTGACGCGCCGCGGGATCGCACCACCTGTCTGGCTGTCTGACAGGTTCACGGGCCTGATCCTGGAGGCTGCGGCACGGCGGTGTCAAGACACCTGCGCCGGCAGGGCGACTCCCGGCGGGCTTCGTCCCGGGCGCGCCGTGCGCTCGACGGCGCGGTCCGGACCAGCGTTCGCGGTGGCCTCGCGGCCGCCGGCCGGGCGTGCACCGCCGCCGCGTCGAAACCCGTCCGGGAGTGCCACTGCACGCCCACGGCGAAGCGGTGCCGGGTGCTCTCGACGGCCTCGACGGTGCCGTCCGCCGTACGGGCACCCACGACCGACCCGGCCCCGGGGAGTCCACCGCCTGGTGGTGGTGCGTGGCCACCTGGTTGGTCCCCGGCAGGTCACGCGCGAGGCCGGCGGCCCGGCGGGCGGCCTCGTCCCGCGAAGCCGCCGTCGTCCCGCGAAGGCGCGCTCACGCCAACGGCCGCGCTCGGGCCAACGGCCGCCCTCACGCCAACGGCCGGCCGAGGACGTAGACCGTGCGGACCACCACCGCGGCGGAGAACACCAGCAGGTGGTAACCGATCAGCGCGTACAGGCTCAGGTCGCCCGTCACCATGGGTCCTCCCCGCAGGCCGAGCAGTTGGACCCCGGTGACGCCGAAGAAGATCCCCAGGAAGGTGAACAGCACCCGGCTCAGCAGTTCGCCGGCCACCCGGCGGTCGCGCGGGTCGGACAGCAGGCGGACGTTCACCGCGAGCCGGCCCTCCTCCAGTGCGCTGCCGATCCGGTCCAGCCGGCGCGGCAGCCGCCGCAGCACCGGCAGCAGGGTGAGGAGTTCGTCCTGGGCGGCCTCCCGGGCGCTGCCCGGCGCCAGCCGGTCGCCGAGCCGGGCGGCCGCGTAGGAGCGGGAGGCCGCCAGCATGTCGAAGCCGGGGCTGAGCCGCAGCAGCGTGCCCTCCAGCGTGCCGAGGGCGCGGAACACCGCGGCGATCTCCGGCGGGACGGCCAGCCTGAAGTCGGTGACCAGCCGGAACAGGTCGGTGAACATCTGCACGTCCGGCGCCGAGCCGTGGCCGAGGTGGCGGGCGCTGAACTGGCCGAGCGCCCGCTGCAACCGCTGCTCGTCGACGTCCTCGGGGCGGTCGGTCACGTCCAGCAGGGCGTCCCGCAGGGCGGCCGGATCGGCGCGGTCCACGGCCAGGAAGAGCCCGGCCATGGCGTCGCGCAGCCCCGGGTCGATCCGGCCGACCGAGCCGAAGTCCAGCAGCGCCGGACGGCCGTCCGGCTGGAGCAGGATGTTGCCGGGGTGCGGGTCGGCGTGGAAGACGCCGTCGCGGACGACCTGGTTGAGCAGCGCGGTGAACAGGGTGTCGGCGACCTCGCGGCCTTGCTCCTCGTCCGCGGGCCGCGCCTGGCCGAGCGGGGTGCCGTCGATCCTGGTCATCACCAGGACGCGTTCGGTACTCAGCGCCTCGTGCACCCGCGGCATCGTGACGCTGTCGTCGCGGCGGGCCTCGGCGGCGCGCCGGACGGCCGTCATGTTCCGTGCCTCGACCCGGAAGTCGAGTTCCTCGCGCAGGGCGACCGCGAAGCCCTGCGCCAGTTCCACCAGGCCCAGGCTACGCCCCCAGTCGGTGCGGGACTGGAGGGTGACCGCCAGCCGGCCGACGATGTCGAGGTCGCGCTCGACGAGTTCGCGGACGCCGGGCCGCTGCACCTTGACGATGACCCGGGTGCCGTCCGCGAGCACCGCCGCGTGCACCTGGGCGATCGAGGCGGCGGCGAGCGGACGGTGGTCGAACTCGGCGAACACCTCCGCCGGGGCGGCGCCGAGCGCGGCGACGAGCTCCCGCTCCACCTCCGGCCACGGCGCGGGCGGGACCTGGTCCTGGAGCCGGCTCAACTCCTCGACGTACGGCGCGGGCAGCAGGTCCCGGCGGGTGGACATCACCTGGCCGAGCTTCACGAACGTCGTGCCGCCCGCCTGGAGCGCCTGGCGCAGCTCCTGCGCCAGCAGTTCGTGCCGCGTCCCGCCGTCCTGGCCCCGGCCGCGCAGGTAGGGGCCGAGGCCGTGCCGCCCGGCGATGCCGACGATCTTGGAGTAACGGCGCATCCGCGCCAGCCGGCCGCGCAGCGACCGCGGCCAGGAGAGCGGGCGGACGCTGCCGGCCGGCACCGCCAGGTCCAGGACGACCAGCGTCACCATGGCCACCAGCAGCGCGATGGCGATGAGCAGCGGGCTCAGCACGAGCCGCTGCTCGTCCCGCTGGAGGTGGTTGCCGAGCAGGCCGCCCGCGGCCGAGATCCCGACCACTCCCGCCGCCACCGCCCGCGACAGACCGGCCTCGATGCCGAGCAGCCGGCGCCCGAGCAGGGCGGGTGGCACGACCAGCACGAAGCCGCCGACCAGCATGCCGATGATCCACATGTTCCGGTCCCCCGTTGGTTGCACCGGCGGCCGCGCGCACCGGCGCCTGGCGCCGTCGGCCCACCGGCGGACTCCCCCTCCGCCTCGGCCGTGCGGCCGGGACCGCGCCATCATGCCACCCGCAGGGCGGTTGCCCGGCCCCGGGGTGCGGGCACCCGCCAGGGGCATGACGCATCGTCACGACCAGGACGCCGCAGGGCACACCGGGAACCGGCCGGGCCGCCCGGAAACCCCGGGCCGGCCCGCACCCGGCCGCTCAGCCGATCAGCGCTGCGAAGGCGTTCCGGAGCCCCGCCACCGCCGCCCTCGGCGGCGCCACCGTCTTCAGCGCGTCGACCACGGTGTCCACCCGCCGCCGGAGAACGTTCTCAGGGGGTTCCTCACGGTCGGTCTCGGCCAGGATAACGAACAGGGTCAGTAGAGCAGTTGACCCAGCGGCGGGTAGGTCGAACGCCTCGCTCCCCCGGCAACGGTTCGAGCGCCCACCGCCGCCCGGCTCCAGACCGGCAGGCAAATTGGATTCCTGGAGTCGCATTAGATAGCCTTCGAACGTGAGGCTGACCAAGAGCACCGACATCGCCCTCCGCATCGCCATGCGGCTGGCCGTCCTCGACGAGGGCGCCAACCCGACCACCCGCGAGGTGGCCGAGGCCGTGGGCGTGCCGTACACGCACGCGGCCAAGGTGGTCAGCCGGCTGCAGCACCTCGGCGTGGTGGAGGCCCGGCGCGGGCGCGGCGGGGGCCTGGTCCTCACCTTCGCCGGCCGGACCGGCTCGCTCGGGCTGCTGCTGCGCGAGCTGGAGGGCGTCGGTGACGTGGTCGGATGCGAGGACGAGCCGCCGTGCCCGCTGCGGTCCGCCTGCCGGCTGCGCGGGGCACTGCGCACCGCACAGGAGGCGTTCTTCGCGACGCTCGACCCGCTCTGCATCGGCGACCTGGTCGCCTCCCCCACCGGACCGGTCCTGCTGAGCCTCACCGGCAGGCCCGCCGACTGACACAACCGTTCCGACCGGCACACCCGGCCCACCCGAACCGCCCGCCCATCCGAACCGCCCGCCCATCCGCACCACCAGCCCATCCGCACCACCAGCCCAGAGCCGGGGCCTCGCACGCCCAAAAATACGACTCTCAGATACCAATTTGGAGCGAACCCGATGCTGTCCGCCAAGTCCGCCGAGGTCGTCGAAGCCACCCTGCCCGTCGTGGGCGGTGCCATCGGCGAGATCACGCCGCTGTTCTACAAGAAGCTCTTCGCCGCCCACCCGGCGCTGCTGCGTGACCAGTTCAACCGGGGCAACCAGGCCAACCAGAGCCAGCAGCAGGCACTGGCCGGCTCGATCGCCGCGTTCGCCTCGGCCCTGGTCGCCCACCCCGACCAGCGGCCGGACGCCATGCTCGCCCGGATCGCCCACAAGCACGTCTCGGTCGGCATCAGCAACGAGCAGTACCGGATCGTCCACGAGCACCTGTTCGCCGCCATCGTCGAGGTGCTGGGCGAGGCCGTGACGCCCGAGGTCGCCGCCGCCTGGGACGAGGTCTACTGGCTGATGGCCAACGCGCTGATCGCCGTCGAGGACCGCCTGCGCGCCGAGTCCGCCGCCGCACAGGGCGCTGACCCGGCCTCGCTGTGGCGCCCGTACACCGTGGTCGCCCGCTACCAGGAGACCGACGACGTGACCACGTTCCTGGTCCGTCCGGCCGACGGCGGCCCGGTGCCGCCCTCCCGCCCCGGCCAGTACGTCTCGGTGCGCGCCACCATGGCGGACGGCGCCCGGCAGATCCGCCAGTACAGCCTCTCCGGGAACCCGGACGGCGCGCTCCAGTTCACCGTCAAGCGGGCGACCGCGGCAGCCGCCGGCGGACCGGTCGGCGAGGTCTCCAACCACCTGCACGACCACGTGCACGCCGGGGACGTCCTCGACATCGCCCCGCCGCTCGGCGACGTCGCGCTCGCGGAGGCCGACGGGCCGGTGCTGCTCGCCTCGGCCGGCATCGGCAACACCCCGATGACGGCCATGCTCTCCCACCTCGCCGCCACCGGTTCCACCCGGACGGTGATCTCCGTCCACGGCGACCGCGACCAGCTCTCGCACGCCTTCCGCTCCGACCTCGGCCAGCTGACCGCCAAGCTGGCGGACGCCACCGCCCACGTCTTCTACGAGCAGCCGCTCGGCGACTGGCCGCAGGAGCGCACCGGCCTGGTCGACCTCGCGACGGTGCCGGTCCCGGCCGGGACCACCGCGTACCTGTGCGGCCCGCTGCCCTTCCTGCGCTCGGTGCGGGAGCAGTTGCTCACCGCGGGCGTCCCGGCGGCGTCGATCCACTACGAGGTCTTCGGCCCCGACCTCTGGCTCGGCCAGGACGCCTGACCGGCCGGGGACGCCTGACCGGCCCGTACGCCTGAACGGCCGGAGGGCCCGCACGGCCGGGAAGGCCCGTGCGGCCGGGGTGTGTGCGTGCAGGTGGGTGGCGGCCCGCCTGCACGCACACACAGACGCATACGCGCACCCGCACGTCCGCGCGCACACCCGCGCACCCGTGCACCCGGCGCGGCACCCTCCCGCCCGATCGGCCCGCTCGGTAGCATCGCTGCCGCACGATCACCGGCGGGCCGGCCGACGGCTCCCCGACCACCGGCGCAGGGAGGGACGATGCGGGTCGCACTCTTCGCCACCTGCGTGAACGACGCGCTCTACCCGTCCACGGCGATCGCCACCGTCCGGCTGCTGGAGCGTCTCGGGGTGGACGTCGACTTCCCGGCCGCGCAGAGCTGTTGCGGGCAGCCGCAGTTCAACACCGGCTACCGGCGGGCCTGCGAGCCGCTGGTCCGGCGGACGGCGCGCGCGTTCGCCGGCTACGACCACGTGGTGACGCCGTCCGGCTCCTGCGTGGCGATGGTCCGTGACAACTACCCGCGGATCGGGGCCAGGGCCGCCGCCGAGGGCCGTGGCACCGGCCTCGCCGGCCTGGTCGCGCAACTCGTCCCACGAGTTCACGAGTTGACCGAGTTCCTGACCGATGTGCTGGGCGTCGAGGACGTCGGCGCCTCCTTCCCGCACACGGTGACCTACCACCCCTCCTGTCACGGGCTGCGGGTGCTCGGCCTCGGTGAGCGGCCCCGCCGGCTGCTCCGGGCGGTCCGCGGGCTGGAGCTGGTGGAGCTCCCGGGAGCCGAGGAGTGCTGCGGCTTCGGGGGCACCTTCGCGGTGAAGAACCCGGCCGTCTCGGCGGCGATGGGCGAGGACAAGGTGCGCAGCGCCCTCTCCACCGGCGCCCGGGTGCTCTGCGGCGCCGACAACTCCTGCCTTCTGCACCTCGGCGGGATGCTGCGCCGCCGGGGCGACGCGTTGCGCCCACTGCACCTCGCCGAGATCCTGGCGAGCACCGAGGCCGAACCCTGGAGGCCGAGTTGAGCCGCCCCGCCTTCCTCGGCCTGCCCTCGTTCCCGGGCAGGCACTCCCGCAACGCGCCCACCCCGGGCGGCACCGGAAGGGACGGCACCGTGACGGGCGGCACCGGAACCGTCGGCACCGTGACGGGCGGCACCGTGGCGGGCGAGCCGTTCCCGGAGGCCGCCGCCCGCGCCACCCGGGACACGACGCTGCGCGCCAACCTGCGGCACGCCACCCACACCATCCGCGACAAGCGGGCCCGCGCGGTGGCCGAGCTGCCGGACTGGGCCGGGCTGCGTGCGGCCGGCAAGGCGATCAAGGACCACACGCTGCATCATCTCGACCGCTACCTGGTCCAGTTGGAGGAGGCCGTCACGGCGGCCGGCGGCACCGTGCACTGGGCCGCCGACGCGGACGAGGCCAACGCGATCGTGACCCGGCTGGTCCGCGCGGCCGTCGGCCCCGACGCCGGTGAGGCCGAGGCCGAGGTGGTCAAGGTCAAGTCGATGGCCACCCAGGAGATCGGGCTGAACGAGGCGCTCGCCACCGCGGGCATCACCGCGTACGAGACCGACCTCGCCGAGCTGATCGTGCAGTTGGGCGACGACCGGCCCTCGCACATCCTCGTCCCGGCGAT
Organism: Kitasatospora sp. RG8; assembly: GCF_017813315.1. Lineage (NCBI taxonomy): Bacteria > Bacillati > Actinomycetota > Actinomycetes > Kitasatosporales > Streptomycetaceae > Kitasatospora > Kitasatospora sp. RG8. The sequence goes on along the minus strand of NZ_JAGIYX010000011.1, from coordinate 148,938 downwards.
CCACCGCAACCGCGCCGAGATCCGGGAGATCTTCGCCGGGCGGATGGCCTCGTGGGGGCGGCCGGCACCCGAGGGACTGACCGACGAGCCCGCCGAACTCGCCGAGGCGGCCCGGCTGCACCTGCGCGAGAAGTTCCTCCGCGCCCGGGTCGCCGTCTCCGGGGCCAACTTCATGGTCGCCGAGACCGGCACGCTGGTGGTCGTGGAGTCCGAGGGCAACGGGCGGATGTGCCTCACCCTGCCGCGCACCCTGATCTCCGTCGTCGGCATCGAGAAGGTGGTGCCGACCTGGCGGGACCTGGAGGTCTTCCTGCAGCTCCTGCCGCGCTCCTCCACCGCCGAGCGGATGAACCCGTACACCTCGTTCTGGACCGGGGTCACCCCGGGCGACGGCCCGTCCGAGTTCCACCTCGTGCTGCTCGACAACGGGCGGACGGCCACCCTCGCCGACGAGGTCGGCCGCCAGGCGCTGCGCTGCATCCGCTGCTCGGCCTGCCTCAACGTCTGCCCGGTCTACGAGCGGGCCGGCGGGCACGCGTACGGCTCGGTGTACCCGGGGCCGATCGGCGCCATCCTGACGCCCCAACTACGCGGCATCACCGGCCCGGTGGAGGCCTCGCTGCCGTTCGCCTCCTCGCTCTGCGGGGCCTGCTACGAAGTCTGCCCGGTGGCGATCGACATCCCCGAGGTCCTGGTCCACCTGCGCGAGCGGGTCGCGGCGCAACGCGGGCACCGGCTGGAGCGGGCGGCCGTCGCGGCGGTCGGCTACGTGCTCGACCACCCGGAACTGCTCCGCGCGGCCGAGCGCGCGGCGGCCCGGACCAGGCGCTTCCACCCGCGCCGCCTGCCCGGACCGGGCCGGGCCTGGACGGACACCCGGGACCTCCCGGAGCTGCCGCCCGAGCCCTTCCGCGACTGGTGGCGGAGGAACCGCCGATGACGACGCACCGCCCTCCGGGCTCCCGCGAGCTCGTCCTCGGCCGGATCCGGGCCGCGCTCGGCGCCGGCCGTCCGGCGACGGGCGACCGGCGGGCCGCGCCGGCGCCGGACGAACAGCCGGTGCCCCGCGACTACTTGGCGAGCCACGCACCGGCGGACGACCCGGCGGCCCTGCTCGACCTGCTGCACCACAACCTCGCCGACTACCGCGCCGTGGTCCACCGCTGCCCGTCCGCCGGGCTGCCCGCCCTCGTCGCCGCGCTCCTCGCCGGGCGCGGCTCGCGCAGCGTCGCCGTCCCGGCCGGCCTGCCGCCCGCCTGGCTCTCCGCGGCGACGGCGGTCGAGGCGCGGCCGGACGACGGCACCCTCACCGCGGCCAGGCTGGACCGGACGGACAGCGTGCTGACCGGCTGCGCCCTGGCCATTGCCGAGACCGGGACCCTGGTCCTGGACGCGGGCCCGGCCCAGGGCCGGCGCCTGCTGACCCTCGTCCCCGACCACCACATCTGCGTCGTCCTGGCACCCGGGCAGGTGGTCGCCTCCGTGCCGCTCGCCCTCCCCCGGCTCGACCCCGCCCGCCCGCAGACCTGGATCTCCGGGCCGTCCGCCACCAGCGACATCGAACTCGACCGGGTCGAGGGCGTGCACGGCCCGCGCACCCTGGAGGTCGTACTGGTCACCCCGGAGTGACGCCACCGCGCCGGCGCCGCCGCCGGCGCGGTCGCACCCGCTCAGGCCGGCCGCAGCTCCAGCGTGCAGCACTTCGCCCCGCCGCCGCCCTTGAGCAGCTCGGAGACGTCCACCGGAACCGGCTCGTAGCCCTGCTCGGACAGCCGGCCGGCCAGCGCCTTGGCGGTCTCCGGCAGCAGGACGTGCCTGCCGTCCGAGACGGCGTTGAGGCCGAACACCTCGGCGTCGGCGCGGTCGGCGAGGATCGCGTCCGGGTAGAGGCTGCGCAGCAGCGCCTGGCTGTCCGGCGAGAAGGCCGCGGGGTAGTACATGACGTGGTCGTCGTCGAGGACGGCGAGCGCGGTGTCCAGGTGGTAGTACCGCGGGTCGACCAGGGTCAGGCCGAGCACCTGCACGCCGAACAGCGCCCGCGCCTCGGCGTGCGCGGCCGGGTCGGTGCGGAACCCCGTCCCGGCGAGCACCCGGCGGCCGGCCACCAGGTGGTCGCCCTCGCCCTCGTTGACGTGGCCGGCCCGGCGGACCTCCCGGTACCCGCGGGCCCGGAACCACTCCTGGTAGGCGTCCGACTCGGCCGCCCGTTCGGGGTGACGGAAGGTGGCGACCAGCGCCCGGCCGTTCAGCACGGTGGCGCCGTTGGCGGTGTAGACCATGTCGGGCAGGCCGGGCAGTGGGTCGATCAGCTCGACGGTGTGGCCGAGGCTCAGGTACAGCGCGCGCAGGCGCTCCCACTGGCGGAGGGCGAGCGCGGTGTCGGTCGGGCGCGCCGGGTCCATCCACGGGTTGATGGCGTAGTCGACGGTGAAGTGCGTCGGCCGGCACATCAGGTAGCGCCGCGGCCTGGCGGTGCGCTCCGGGGTTCGGTTCGGCATGCGGCAACCTCCGCCGTCCGGGGGTTCGGGGGCCGGCAACGGCACGGGTCGTGCGAGCGCTGCCCAGAGGGCGGCTGCCCCGCCCACGCGGTTCGCACACGCGCGCGGGCGCCCCCGGCCGACGCAGGCCCCCGCGCACCCGGCGCGGCACCCGGCGCACGACGCCGCGCCGCGCGCCCCGCTCACCGCCGGGCATGCCCGCCTGCCCGCCTGCCCGCACAGCGCCGGGTCTGCCGGCCCGCACACCACCGGTCTGCCGCCCGTCCCTACGTGGCCGATCTCACGTACCGGCAAGGGCCACCTACGGTGGCGTAGGTCACTTGAGACGGTGAACTATCTACTTCATGCCGAACCTCCAGGAGACCCTTGACCTCAGTTCGTACGCCGCCCTCGGGGACAGCTTCACCGAGGGCCTGAACGACCCGGGAGCGGACGGTGCCTTCGCCGGCTGGGCGGACCGGCTGGCCGGTCTCCTCGCCGACGGACGGCCGCCGGGCGCGTTCCGGTACGCCAACCTCGCGGTGCGCGGCCGGCTGCTCGACCAGATCGCCGCCGAACAGGTGCCGGAGGTCCGGCGCATCCAGCCCGACCTGGTCACCTTCTGCGCCGGCGGCAACGACATCCTGCGCCCGGGCAGCGACCCGGACGAGGTGGCCGAGCGCTTCGAGGCGGCCGTCGCCCAGCTCACCGAGTTCGCCGGGACGGTGCTGATCTGCACCGGCTTCGACACCCGCGGCGTGCCGCTGCTGAAGCACCTGCGCGGCAAGATCGCCACGTACAACGGCCACATGCGGGCCGTCGCCGACCGCAACGGCTGCAAGGTCGCCGACCTCTGGTCGCTGCGCGCGGTGCAGGACCGCCGGGCGTGGAGCGACGACCGGCTCCACCTCTCCCCCGAGGGCCACCAGCGGGTCGCCCTGCTGGCCGCCCGTTCCCTGGGCCTGCGCACCGACCAGGACCCGGAGGCGCCGTGGCCGGCCCTCCCCGTCCAGTCGGCCGCCGACCACCGCCGGGAGAACCTCCAGTGGGCGCGCGAGTTCCTGGTGCCGTGGGTCGGCCGACGGCTGCGCGGCGAGTCCTCCGGCGACAACGTCGAGGCCAAGCGGCCCGAGCTGACGCCGCTCTGACGCAGCCTCAGTAACGGGACGGCGCGGGCCCCTTGCGCGAACCGCGGGGGCCCGTGCCGGGCTGCCGGACCAACCGGACCGCACCCGCGTGCACCACGGCGGCCAGCGCGGCGCCGACGACGTACCAGAGCAGGTCCGGCGCGTTGAACGTGGAGCCGAGGACCAGCCTGGCGAGCACGCTGCGGCGGCCCAGTTCGTCGGGCAGGCCGGTCAGTTGGAACAGTTCGACCGCCCAGCTCAGAGCGGCGGCCAGCCCCGCCGCGGGCAGCGGCCGCAGCCGCGGCGCAGCGACCAGCACCAGCGCGTACACCAGCACGGTGTACAGCGCGTCCCCCGCGCACTTGGCGAACTCCCCGCCGGTCACCGCCCGTACGCCGAGCCCGGCCGCCACCGTCAGGACCGCCGCCACCGCGGCCGCGATGCGCACGGCCCGCCTCCCCCGAAGATCATTCACACCGGCCACCCTAAGCGCTCGGCGTCCAGGCGGGTGTCCCGGAACCGCCGCCGCCCGCCCGGCGTCCCTCCCTCCCGACGGGCCGGTCCGGGCGCCGGACCGGTGGCCCGGTACCCTGCTGGCCGGCCCGCCGAAGGGCCGGGTCCGCGCAGGTCGCGGACGGGAACGACAGAAGGACGGGGCGGGCGCAGTGACGCAGCTGACCGAAGCGGTGGAGGGGTCCGGCCTGCGGGCGGACGCAGGGGAGGACGGCCGGGGGCCGGGGCGCCGGTTCGCCGTGGACGGGTTCGCGCCGCGCCACGACGGCCGTTCCCGCGAGCGCGGCAAGGCGCTGCGCGGGCGCACCCCGCGCGAGCGGCACGCCGAGCTGGCCCTCGCCGGCGACCGGCCGACCGCCGTCGAGGCGATCGAGGCCTCCAACGCCGGCCGCCTCACCGACCTGGTGCCGATCCGGCTCGGCCGGATGGCGGCCACCCCGTTCGCGTTCCTGCGCGGCTCGGCCGGCCTGATGGCCGCCGACCTCGCGACCACCCCGGCCACCGGGATCACCGCCCAGCTCTGCGGTGACGCGCACGCCGCCAACTTCGGCCTCTACGGCGACGCCCGCGGCCGGCTGGTCATGGACATCAACGACTTCGACGAGACCGTGCCCGGCCCGTGGGAGTGGGACCTCAAGCGGCTGGCCGCCAGCCTGGTGCTGGCCGGCCGGGAGATCGGCGCCGACGAGACGACCGCGCGCCGGGCCGCCTTCGACGCGGCCGGCTCGTACCGGCGGACCATGCGCACGCTGGCCAAGCTGCCCGTGCTGGACGCCTGGAACGCCGTCGCCGACGACCAGCTGGTCTCCTTCGCCCAGGCGCACGACCTGGCCGAGGTGCTCCAGAAGGTCGGCGCCAAGGCGCTCGGCAACACCGGCGCCAGGTTCGCCGCCAAGTCGACCGTCCGCACGGAGGACGGCGGTTGGCGGTTCACGTCCGCTCCCCCGGTGCTCAGCGAGGTGCCGGACGCGACGGCCGGCGCGGTGGCCGCGTCGCTCGGCCCGTACGTGCGGACGGTACCCGCCGAACTGCACCCGCTGCTCTCCCGCTACCAGGTGCAGGACGTGGCGTTCCGCGTCGTCGGCACCGGCAGCGTCGGCACCCGTTCGTACGTCGTCCTGCTCACCGACCACCGCGAGCAGGCGCTCGTGCTCCAGGTGAAGGAGGCGCGCCCGTCGGTGCTGCTGCCCCACCTGGCCCGCGCGGGCTTCCCGGTCGCGGAGCCGGCCCAGGACGCCCACGAGGGCCGCCGGGTGGTGCTCGGCCAGAAGCGCATGCAGGTGGTCAGCGACACCCTGCTCGGCTGGACCACGGTGGACGGACTGCCCTACCAGGTCCGGCAGTTCCGCAACCGCAAGGGCAGCGTGGACCCGGCGGCGCTGCTCCCCGGCCAGCTCGACGACTACGCGCGGATCACCGGCGCCCTGCTGGCCCGGGCCCACGCGCACACCGCCGACCCCGGCCTCATCACCGGCTACTGCGGCAAGAACGAGGCGCTGGACGAGGCGGTCGCCGCCTTCGCGGTGGCGTACGCGGACCGCACCGAGGCGGACCACGCCGGCCTGCTCGCCGCCATACGGGCGGGCCGGCTCCCGGCCGAGCACGGCGTCTGACAGCCGGTCACCGCGGGCCGGCGGGGTCCAGGAACGGCGCGACCGCCGCGACGAACTCCGCCGGCCGGGCGCGGTGCACCAGGTGCCCGGCCCCGATGGTGACCACCCGGCAGTCCGGGATCCGCTCGGCCATCTCCGCGATCCGGTCCTGCGGCACGTGGCTGGCCGGGCCGCCCGCCACCACCAGGGTGGGCGCCGTGATGGCCGCCATCCGCTCCAGCCAGACCGGCTCCGGGGTGTCGATCTGGCGCTTGACCGCCCGCACCACCGCCCAGTCGAAGTCCACCGGCCCGTCGGGCGCCGCGGCCACCGGGGTCGCCGGCCGCGGGTGGGGGGCCGGGACGTCCTCCAGCACCAGCCGGCCGATCCGCCCGGGGTACTCCTGCGCGAGCAGGTAGGCCACCACGCCGCCCATCGAGTGGCCGACCAGGTCGACCCGGTCCAGCCCCAACGCGTCCAGGAAGCCCAGGACGTCGTCCCGCATGAGCTCCAGGCCGTACCGACCGGGCCGGCCGCTGTCGCCGTGGCCGCGCAGATCGAGCGCGTGGACGTGGTGGTGCGGCGCGAGGCCGGGCAGGACCACGTCCCAGTCGGCGGCCCGCTCACCGAGCGCGTGCAGCAGCACCAGCGGCGGGCCGCCGGGCCTGCCGCTCTCCCGGCAGGCGAGGGCGACGTCCGGCAGCTCCACGATCCGATGCGCAGTCATGGCGGTCACCGTATGCCGCGGACGCCGCCCGCGGACGACCCGTTCGCCCAGCGCTCAACGCCCCGCCGCCGCGCGCTACTGCTGCGCCCGTGTCCCGGTCGGCCCGGGCCCGACCGCGGCCTCATGGTCACCCCGCGCGCCCGGACCGGCCTCGGCACCGGCACCGACCTCGGCCTCGGCATCAGCCTCCCGGCCCGCCCCTGCCCGGCCCGCGCACACCGACGCCAGCACCGCCAGGCCGGCCACCGCCGCACAGACCGCACTCGCGTAGGTGTACGCCGCCCGGTGCCCGCCGCCGCCCGCGGTGGCGCGCAGGTAGACGCCGGAGAGCGCCGAGATGGACACCGCCGCCGCGATCCGCTGCGCCATCTGCAGGATCGCCCCGCTCACCCCGGCCGCCTCGGCGGGCGCGTGGCGCAGCACGTACGCCTGATTGGTCGCCCCCATCAGGCCCACGGCGGCGCCCCCGGCCAGCTGCAGCGCGGCCAGCAGCCACGGCAGCGCACCGGCCGGCCCCCAGTGCACGACCAGCCCGCCGGCCAGCATCACCAGGGCCGAGCCGGTCATGCCCGCGGTGACGGTCCGCCGTCCGAAGCGCTGCACCACCCGCCAGGCGAGCGCGGAGGCGACCCCCATCGACACCGCCGAGGGCAGCGAGACCAGCGCCGCGCCCATCGGGGAGAGCCCGAGGCCGTCCTGCAGGAACATCGCCAGCACCAGCCCGGCCGCGAGCGAGGAGCCGAACTGCGCCATCGCCACCGCCGTCCCCAGCGCGTAGGGCGCGGACCGGGTGAGCGCCGGGTGGATCAGCGGGTGGCCGCCGGCCCGGGCGTAGCGCCGCTGCCACCGGACGAGCAGGCCGAGCAGCAGGCAGTCACCGGCCGCGAAGGCCAGCCAGCCGGTCCAGCCGGGCGGCTGGACGAAGGGCAGCATCAGCGTCAGGGTCAGCGCGCCGACCAGCAGCAGCCCGACCAGGTCGAGGTCGGCGTGCCGGGCGCTCGGGCGCGGCCGTGGCAGGTGGCGGGCGGCCAGGACGACGGTCGCCAGCCCGAAGGGCACGTTGAGCAGGAACGTCAGCCGCCAGCCGTGCTCCGGCCCGAACGCGGCCAGCACCGCACCGCCGACCGGCGGCCCGAGTGCGAAGGCGAGCCCGCCGGTGACGGCGTACATGCCGAGCGCCCGTGCCCGCAGCTGGCCGCTGAAGACGTCCTGGATCGTGCCGATCATCTGCGAGTTGACCAGTCCGGCCCCCGCGCCCTGGAGCAGCCGCGCCGCGACCAGGACCCACGGTTCGGTGGCGGTCGCCGAGAGCAGGCTCACGGCGGTGAACAGCGCAAGACCGGTGACGAAGAACCACTTGCGGCCCCGGACGTCCCCGAGCCGCCCGCCGGGCACCAGCGCCAGCCCGAAGGCGAGCGAGTAGCCGGCCACGATCCACTGCAGGTGGGCCGGCTGGGCGTGCAGGCTCTCGCGCAGCGCGGGGATCGAGGTGTTGAGCACGGACTGGTCGAGCAGCGTGGTGAACCCGCCCGCGACGCAGACCAGCAGGACCCGGCGCCCCGCCGCGTCGAACCGCTCCCGGGGCGCCTCGGCTATCGGGCCGGAGGAGGACCGCTTCACGGTGCGACCACCACCAGCACGTACCGGGCCTCTTCGGGGCCGGGACAGCGGAAGCGGGTGCTCTCGGCGACGAAGCGCAGGCAGTCACCGGCTGCGAGGAGTTGCGGCTCCCCGTCGACGGTCAGCTCCAGGCCGCCTGCCATCAGCCACAGGTGGTGCTCCAGCCCGGGCACGGACGGCCGGTCGTACGCGATGTCGGCCCCCGCCGGCAGCCGGCCCTCGATGACCTCGGCCCGCAGCGAGCCGTGCGGCGGCGACACCGCCCGCCGGACGAACCCGGTCTCCTCGTCGCGCCAGACCGCCTGGTCCGCGGCCCGCACCAACCGCGCCGGCGCCGGCTCGACCTCGGCCAGCAGCCGCGACATCGTCCGCCCGTACACCGCGCAGAGCCGCCCCAGCAGCGCCGCCGTCGGGCTCACCTCCGCCCGCTCCACCCGCGACAGCGTCGACCGGCTCACCTCCGCCCGACGCGCCAACTCCTCCAACGTCCACCCGCGTTCGAGCCGCAGCTCGGCGAGGCGCGAAGCCAGTCGCTCGTCGGCGACCGTGTCGATTCCCATATTCGCGATGCTATCCCGGATACGGGACCGGATGGCCGGACCCGACGGCCGGACCCGACGGCCGGACCCGACGGCCGGACCAGTCCTGGCCGGGCGGGGGTGAGCCGGGCCGGGCGGGCCGGTAGCGGGCGGTGGCGGGGGCGCCCTCGGCCCGGCGCACCCGCGCGTCGACGATCGCCGGAAGATTTCCCGGTCGAGGATGTCGAGAACCCGTGGGCGGCTCCGTCCCAGGGGTGCAAGCGGCCACAATGGGCCGCACGGCACCGAGGAGGAACACGATGGCCAAGTACCTGCTGCTGAAGCACTACCGCGGCGCCCCGGCTCCGGTCAACGACGTGCCCATGGACCGGTGGACGCCGGAGGAGATCTCGGCACACGTGCAGTACATGAACGACTTCGCGGCCCGGCTGGAGGGGACCGGCGAGTTCGTCGACGGTCAGGCGCTCGCCCCCGGGGGCACCTGGGTCAGGTACGACGGCGAGGGCCGCCCGCCGGTCACCGACGGACCCTTCGCCGAGACCAAGGACCTCATCGCCGGCTGGATGGTGATCGACGTCGACGGCTACGAGCGCGCCGTCGAGCTGGCCGGGGAACTGTCGGCCGCGCCCGGAGCGGGCGGGAGGCCGATCCACGAGTGGCTCGAACTGCGCCCGTTCCTGACCGAGCCGCCCACCATCACGGAGTGACCCGGCCATGAAGGAGGCCCTGCTCCGGAGCCTCACACCGAGCGTGCTCGGAATCCTCGTCCGCCGCGGAGCCGACTTCGCGGCGGCCGAGGACGCCGTGCAGGACGCGCTGGTGGAGGCGGTCCGCGTCTGGCCCACCGACCCGCCGCGGGACCCGAAGGGCTGGCTGGTCACCGTGGCGTGGCGCAGGTTCCTCGACGCGACCCGCGCGGACGCCTCCCGCCGCCGGCGGGAGGACCTCGTCGACGAGGAGCCGCCGCCCGGGCCCGCCCCCGCGGTGGACGACACGCTCCAGCTCTACTTCCTGTGCGCCCACCCGTCGCTGACGCCGTCGTCCGCGGTCGCGCTCACGCTGCGCGCCGTGGGCGGGCTGACCACCCGCCAGATCGCCCGGGCCTACCTGGTGCCCGAGGCGACCATGGCGCAGCGCATCAGCCGGGCCAAACGCACCGTCTCCGGTGTGCGCTTCGAACGGCCCGGCGACGTCGCCACCGTGCTGCGCGTCCTCTACCTGGTCTTCAACGAGGGCTACGGCGGTGACGTCGACCTCGCCGTCGAGGCCATCCGGCTCACCCGGCAGCTCGCGGCCGCGATCGACCACCCCGAGGTGGCGGGGCTGCTCGCCCTCATGCTGCTCCACCACGCCCGGCGCGCGGCCCGGACCGCGCCCGACGGCAGCCTGGTGCCGCTCGCCGAGCAGGACCGCTCCCGGTGGGACACCGCGTCGATCGCCGAGGGCGTCGGGATCCTCCAGGCGGCCCTCGCCCGCGACCGGCTGGGCGAGTTCCAGGCCCAGGCCGCCATCGCGGCCCTCCACGCGGACGCGCCGACCGCCGGGGAGACCGACTGGGTGCAGATCGTCGAGTGGTACGACGAGCTCGCCGGCCTGACCGACAGCCCGGTCGTCCGGCTCAATCGCGCGGTCGCCGTCGGTGAGGCCGACGGCCCGCGCGCCGGACTGGCCGCACTCGCCGCACTGGACGACTCACTGCCCCGGCACACCGCGGTGTCGGCGTACCTCCACGAGCGCGACGGCGACCTGGCGACGGCGGCGCGGCTGTACGCCGAGGCGGCCCACAAGGCACCCGACCTCGCCGAACGCGATCACCTGACGCGCCAGGCCGCCCGGCTCAACACCCGCCTGCGCCGCTGACGCCGAGGACGCGGACGCAGGTCGTGTCATCTCACCCCTGACGGTGGTTCACGAATCCGTGCGGGCGACGATGATGCGGATGCCGCGTCCCGGGACTTCGGTGTTGCCCGCGGTGTCGGTGGCGGTGGAGGTCACGCGGTAGATGCCGAGGCCGGAGGGCGGCCGCACCCGCCAGGTGCAGTCGTGGTGCGCGGTGTCGGTGCAGGAAAGGGCCGCCCGCTGGACCAGGGTCGGTCCGGGCACCTGCGAGGTGAAGGTGAGCTCGACGTGGTCGACGCCCGAGCCGGTGTCGGCGGCGGTGCCGGTGACGTACTGGTCGTCGTGGGGGCCGCCGGCGGGGGCGGCGACGAAGATCGTCTCGGGCGCGGTGGTGAACGTTGAGACGGGCGCGGTCCTGTCGAGCCTGATGGTGAGGGTCTTGTCCGTCTCGGTGTTGCCGGCATGGTCGGTGGCGTGGAAGGTGAGAACGGTTTCGCCCTCCTGGTCGATCTTCACGTTGACGGCGTCGCCGGGGACGGTGGTGAGTGGCGTCGTCTGGGCGCCCGTCGTGCTGTAGGTGATGCCCGCCACTCCGCTGAGGTCGTCGGTGGACGTGAGGGTGACGGTGCCGTCCGCGTTGATCCAGCCGGCCGGGTTGGGGTTCGGGCTGATGGTGGCCGTGGTGACCGGTGGTGTCCGGTCGATGCGGACCGGAAGGGTCCTGGTGTCCTCGATGTTCTGTGCCCGGTCGATGGAGCGGTACGACAGGGCGTGACTGCCCGGGGTGTTGAGGAGGACCGGGCCCGTATAACCCGTCCAGCCGTTGCCGTCGACGTCGTACTCGGTCCTGGCCACGCCGCTGATGTCGTCGGTCGCGCCGAGGGTGACGGTGACGTCGGTGTTGTTCCACCCGGCGTCGTTCGGTGGCGGCTCGGCGGTGGCGGCGGTGACCGGGGCGGTGGTGTCCGGCGGTTGGATCCGCCGGGCCGCGTTGTCGTCGAACTCCCGGACCGCCTCCGGTTCCGGGAGCGGCGGCACCCCGGGGTGACCGATCGCTCCGCCGGTCAGCTTCAGATGCGCCCAGTCGTCGTATCCGGCGAGCGGGGTCAGCCGGCCGTCGCCGTTGACGTCGACGGGGACGGGATCCATGTCGGTGTTGCCGTCGCAGTTCCAGTCGATCCAGTTGCCGCTGCTCGTCGTATTGACGAACCTCCTGACCGCTTCGCAGTAGCGGCGGATGCCGTAGGGCATGGTTCCGGTGCTGGGAACGGTGTTCTCGTCCAGCCGGGCCTCGTCGAGGGTGGTCGCCACGTGCGAGTAGTCGATGTACGTGGCGGGCCCGCTCGTCAGCCCCGCCATGTACGAGTAGTTCATCACGCTGAAGTACTGCGGTTTGAAGTTGACCGCATCGGAACCGCCGTGGTCCAGGCTCAGATTGTGGCCGAGTTCGTGCATGAGGGTGCCGGCCTGCTGGTCCTCGGTGCCGACCTGGCGTGACTGGTTGCCGAGAGCGAGGGCGAAATCGCCGGTGCCGCTGGGAGCGAGGCCGTTCCACGTGGTGCCGGGGGCGAGCAGGTGAGCGGAGAGCGCGTAGTGGAACACGGGCGAACGGCCGGCGCTGACGAAGCCGCCGGGGGCCGTCTTGATCTTGTAGAAGTCGTCCCACACGTACTTGCACGCGTCATTGTCCGGGTCCGGGTCGGCCGGATTCGGACAATTCCCTCGGAACGCGCCGAGGTTGTCGACCTCGGTGACCTGTCGTGCCCGGCTCAGCGCTCCCCAGGTCCGGTCGGTGGCGAAGTCGAGGATGCTGTCCGGGCCGGCGTCGACGTGCAGGTTGATGCCGGGTCTGGAGGCTCCTCGCCGCTGGTAGGGCGCGTTGGCGAAGGCGTCGACCACCTTCCGGATCGCCTGGGAGGACAGCTGGTGGCTGTGGACGTTGCCGGGTGTGCCGTCCGCCATCCAGTCGAGGTGGACGAAGATGTCGGGCCGGTTCACGTCGGCGCCCATGCCGGGCAGGTCGAGGTGCTTGATCGGGCTGCCGTCCCCCGGATCGATGTCGACGCCGTGGAGCTTCCAGCCGTCGGGGATGCCGTCGCACATCCGCGAGTTGCAGTCGAAGGTGTAGTTGACGGTGGCATGGTCTCCGTCCCCACCGCTGCGGGAGACCGCGTAGCCGTTCGGGACCGTCTCGTCGTAGCTCTGCCCGCCGACGGCGGCGTTGTCCCAGTGCACGCGGAGGTTCGGGCCCTTGTCGTTGTCGATCCGGTAGAAGGCCGATCCCTCGGTGCCCGTTCCGGCCCCGCAGGACACCGACTTCCAGAGCACCACCTTGCCCGGCTCGATCCGCTCCGGTGGCTCGGTCTCCCAGCACCCGTGCTGGAGGTAGTGGTCGGTGAGGATCAGCGGCAGGTCGCTGTTGTTGGTCAGGACCACCGAGGTGCTGCGGAAATCCGCCATGACAAGGGCGGAGGCCGGCGCCGCGCGGAATCCCATGCCCGTTCCGGCCAGCACCAGGCCGAGGACGGCCAGGGTCCGGCCTGCTCGCGCTCGCCAGGAGCGTGGGCGCCCGCCTCGATCGAACCTCATGAGTTCCATGTCTCCGTGTCTCTGTCGCCGCGCCCGCTCCGCCCCACGCGCTCACCTTCCGATGGACACCGGCCCCGGGCACCCGGAGGGAGACCGAACGGGGACGGAAAGCAAGCGTTCGGTCCGGATCGGTTCACGCGACCGGGTGATGCGGGAGCCACTACCGTCGGCGCTCCGCGAGAGGTTCGGTCCGAGCGCGACTCCGCGTACGGCGAAGCCCTGTTCCACTACCCCTGGAAACCGCCGGGTGCGGACCAGGGGCTTGGCGTCACGGCACCACCCGGTCCCCTGGATGCAGGAGTGCTCGACGTAGACGCCGACCTGGACACCGCGGACAGTGGCCCGAGCTGCCGCAGTGTCAGCTTCGTGCGCCGGCCGGTGGCCGCGCCGGCCCTGCGGTCGATCGCGTGCCCGGTCCGGCCGACGAACCCATCAGGCGGGTCGGCGGCGCCGGTAGTAGGCCCAGGCCAGGGCCAGCACGATCGGTCCCCACAACATCGCCGGCGTGATGCACACCCGGGCCAGGGCCATCCACCATCCGTTGCTGAACCCCACCTCGGGCAGGATGCCCGCCCAGGCGAGCGGGTAGAGGTCGAACATCGCCACCAGGGCCAGGCCGCCCAGGGTCGCCGGGACCACCGCGGCGAGCGGCGCCACCCGCTTGCCGCCGAGGAACGGCACCCAGCCCGGCAGCCTCTCGCCCCACCCGCTGACCAGGCCGGTGGTGAGCAGGGCCAGCGCCTCGGTGAGCACGCTGAGCCCGACGACGTAGAACGGGCTCCACCACGGAGCGACCGGTGCCGCCGGGTCGACCATCCCCATCCGGAAGTCGGCGGCGAACGGCAGCCGCCACAGGCAGTGCGGCAGCACGACGAACGGGAGGGCTTTGGCGAGCCGGAGGGCCCAGACGGGCACGGGGCGCTCGGTGTCACCGAGGGGAAGGGCGAGGCGTGTGATCGGCATGACCCCAGCCTCGCCAAACCTCAACGACAGTACGTCGGCCACACGCAGGATCACGATCCCCCACGAGAGCCACCCCTCGATCGTCCTGGCGGCCGACCGTCGGCAGGACCCGGGTGGCCGTCCCGGAGGTCGGTCACGGGACAGCCCTCAGGCGGAACAGCAGCCTCGGAGCGAGGCATTCAGGGGTGTTCCGTGCAGGTTGCCGGAGGGGCGCCGGGGTGTGCCGGCCGCCTGGGCGTGTCGACCACCCGGGGGCGGGCCGACCGTCCGGGGGCGGGCCGACCGTCCGGGGGCGGGCCGACCGTCCGGGGGCGGGCCGACCGTCCGGCGGGCAGCGTCGGACCGGGCCTACGAGCGGCGGGCCAGCAGGTGGGCATCGAGGAAGCCCCGTTCGGAGGCCGGGTCGTGGAGCAGGCGGGCGAAGGGAACGAGCCCGGCGTCGGCCAGCAGTTCGGCGAGGCGGTCCGCCGGCCAGCTGTAGGCAGGCGTCACCTTGTGGTCGAAGCGGACCGGCTCCGGTCCGTCGGTCCCGAAGAAGGAGACCAGGAGCAGGCCGCCCGGCGCGAGGACGCGGACCTGCTCGGCGAGCAGCGCCGGCAGTTCCCCCGGCGGGGTGTGGATCATCGAGTAGTGGGCCAGTACGCCGCCGAGCGCACCGTCCTCGACCGGCAGGGACTCCATCCTCGCCTCCTGGAAGCGCAGTGCCGGATGGGCCCGCCGGGCGTGGTCGACCATGCCCGGGGAGAGGTCGAGTCCGATGGCGTCCAGGCCCAGTTCGTGCAGCATGGCCGTCAGGTGTCCGGGCCCGCACCCGACGTCCGCCGCCCGCGGGTTGCCCGTCGCGCGCACCAGTTCGGCGAAGGTGCCGATCATGGCCCGGGCGAACGGCCGCTCCTCCAGCCGGTCTGCGAACAGCGACGCGTAGAGCTCGACGACCCCGTCGTAGGCCGCCCTGGTCTCGTCCCGATGATCCGTCATGGGAAGGACTCTAGGCCGGTCGGACCCAGCGAAGTACTACTACTACTGGTCACAGCTGTGGAACGTGCAGAGACGTACCTCGACGACGCCCGGCAGTCGCAGGATCTGCTCCTTGAGCCCGTCCCGCGCCTTCCGGTCCGTGAAGCCGTCGGCCATTCCCACGTCGAGGACGAGCCGGCCGGGCCGTAGCTCGAAGACCTCGATCCGCGCGGCGCCGAAGTCCCGCAGCCGTTGCCTGCCCCGGTTGAAGTCCCGGTCGTGGGACCGGCCGACGGAGTCGAGGGTCGCCCGGACACCGCCCTCCCCAGGCCCCCTGACCGGTCATATGATGTCCGCGACCAGGGCCGATCACGGCCCGTGCAGGCTGGGGGGATCATGTTCGGCATCATCAGGCCGTGTCGGCACCGGCTGTCCGAGCGGTTGCAGGCGTCGTGGATGGCGCACCTGTGCGGGCTCTGCCTCGCGCTTCGGGACGACCACGGACAGCTGGCCCGGACCGCGACCAACTACGACGGTCTGATCATCTCGGTGCTGGTCGAGGCGCAGAGCGCGAAGGACGACCCCTCCGGTCGCCGCACTGCCGGGCCCTGCCCGCTGCGGGGGATGCGGACCGCCTCGGTCGCCAAGGGCGAGGGGGCACGGCTGGCGGCGGCCGTCTCACTGACGCTCGCCTCGGTGAAGATCCGCGACCACGTCGAGGACGGGGACGGCGTGTTCGCGCGCCGTCCGGTCGCGGCCGGGGCGCGCGCCGTGACCAGGCGCTGGGACCGCAGGAGCGCGGGCAGCGCCTCGGTGGTCGGCTTCGACACCGCCGTGCTGCTCGACGCCGCCGCCCGCCAGGGCGAGCTGGAGCGCGGGCTGGAGCCGGGCGGCTCCGTACTCCTGGTCACCGAGCCCACCGAGAGCGCCACGTCGGCCGCCTTCGCTCACACCGCCGCACTGTCCGGGCGGCCCGGCAACGCCGCGCCACTGGCCGAGGCGGGGCGGCTGTTCGGCCGGCTCGCCCACCTGCTGGACGCCGCCGAGGACCAGGCCGAGGACGCCGCCGGCGGCGCCTGGAACCCGCTCACCGCGACCGGCACCGACCGGGCCGAGGCCGAACGCCTCTGCCGGGACGCCGTCCACGGCATCCGGCTCGCCCTGCGCGAGGTCGAGCTGACCGACCGGGCGCTGGTCCACGTCCTGCTCGCACACGAGACCGAGCGCGCGGTCGAGCGCGTCTTCGGCCCGGCCTCGCACACCGCCGCCTGCAAGACCCGGACGGCGCCCGGCGGCGGGGACACCGCCACCGCTCCGGCCGGCTCCAACCCCTACCAGTCGCCGCCCCGGCACGACCCGAACCAGGCACCGCCGGCCGGTCCGGGCGCGCCCGTCCCGCCGTGGGTGCCGCAGGGGCCGGGCTTCTCCCCGCCCGGCACCCCGCCCCCGCACCGCCGCAACCTGCTGGCCGGCTGCGCCGTCTGGGCGCTGATGGCCTGTACGTGCCAGCTGATGTGCTGCGACCACAACGACCCGTTCTCGCGCGAGCACCGGACCGGCTGGTGCGCCCGGCAGAACTGCGACTGCGGCTGCGGGGACTGCAGCGGCTGCGGGGACTGCTTCCAGTGCTGCCAGTGCTGCGGGGACGGCGGCTGCTGCGACGGCTGTGACTGCGGTTGCGACGGATGCGACTGCGGCGGCTGCAACTGCTGAAGCCCGACCCCTGGGCACACCGGCGCATTCCCGGAACCACCCCCGGGAACACCCCGGGTTTCAACGGAAACTGACACGACCACAGGTGGAGGCGGCCCGTCCGAGTGGCGAGCCCGCCCGCGTGGCGGCTCCTGCCTGCGGTGGACGACGGTTCCACCACAGGCAGGACGCGGAGCCGGGCGTACGCGATCTAACGTGGCGTCATGTTGAGAACTCCCCGGCACCGCACCGCCGTCACCCGTGTCGTCAGCCGTTCCGCACCGCTGGCCGTCCTGTTCGCGCTGCTGTGCCTCGTGGCGCCGCAGGCCGCGGTTGCCGCCCCCGGCCCGACCACCGCCGGCCTGTCCCCTCCCCGGAGCGCAGAGGCGCCGCAGGTACCACCGCCCACCGTCCGGCGGCCGGTCGGCACCGCCTCGCTGCACCTGGTGGACGCGGGCCGGCGTGATCCGTGGCGGGCCGACGCCGCCACCCGCGAGCTGATGGCGACGCTCTGGTACCCGGCGTTGTCGGGGCGCGGCGAACGGGCCCCGTACATGTCGGCGGAGCTGTCCACCGTGCTGTTCGGCGGCCCGGAGGCGAGCCGCGTGCGCACGGGTTCGCTGGTCGGCGTGCCCCCGGCACCCGGATCCCACGCGCTGATCGTGCTCTCACCCGGCTTCGGCTTGAGCCGCACCTCGCTCACCGCCCTCGCCGAGGACCTCGCCGCCCGTGGCTACGCGGTGGCGGCACTCGACCACACCTACGAGACGGCGGTGCAGTTCCCGGACGGGCGGGTGGAGCACTGCCTGATCTGCGACCGGGTGGACGACCAGCGGGCGGCGGAGGTCACCCTCACCCGGGCGAAGGACATCCGGTTGCTGATCGACCGCTTTACCGCCGGGCCTGGTTCCGGACCTGGCTCCGGGCCTGCCGCGGAACCCGGCTCCGGACCTGGCTCCGGGCCGGTCCGAGGGCTCCGGATCGACCGGTCCCGGATCGGCGTGGCCGGGCATTCGCTCGGCGGGGCGAGCGCGATCGAGGCGATGCACGAGGACGGGAGGATCCGTGCCGCCGCCGACCTCGACGGCGACTTCTTCGTCCCGCCGCCCGTCGACGGCCTCGCCCGCCCGGTGCTGCTGCTCGGCGCCCAGCGCGGTGGCGACTCCCCGCCCAAGGCCAACTGGGAGCGGACGTGGAAGCACCTGACCGGCTGGAAGCGCTGGCTCGACCTCCCCGAGGGCGGCCACCTGACCTTCTGCGACCTGCACTGGCTGGTGGACGCGTTCGGGGTCCGCGACCAGGTGCCGCCGGACGTCGCGCCGGAACAGTACGGCACCATCAAGGGCGCGCGCGGGCTCGTCGCCACCCGGGCCTACCTCGGGGCGTTCTTCGACCGACACCTGCTCGGCCGCCCGGGACCGCTGCTGGACCACCCGTCTGCGGCCTACCCGGAGGTGCGCCTCCTGAAGTAGCCGACCCCGTCGTCCGGTTCGGCCCGGTGCAGCCCCGGACCGGACGACACCTCACCGCCCCCGACCCACATCCCCGGCTCCGGCGCCGCCGGGCCGCGCTCCCACAACGGCAGCACCTCGACCCGCCGCCCCGAACCGGCTCTCGCCGGCTCGTCCTCAGGCATCGGAGCCCGTCTCCGCCGCCCGCCGGTCGGCGACCAGCGAGCTCTCCAGACGGGCCAGCAACACCCGGAACCGCTCCGCGTCCTGCTCCGTCATCCGCCCCTCGGGCAGCACCCGTACGCCCCGCGTATCGATCGTTCCCTCGTTCATGCCCCCGACGTTAGGGCCTGCCGATCAACGCCCGATAAACAACGTCCCCGCCGCCCCGCCCCCGCCCCGCCCAGGGCCTGCGTCACCGAGGAACCGCAGGTCACGCGGTACCGGTGGGCCGGACACGCGGCCGAACAATCGGTTGACCAAAGCCGTTCTCCCCACGGCAGGACCCGGGAGTCGACGCGGGTCCGGTCGTGACACCGGCCGTGGCTCCTCGTGTCCCACGGCCCGGCCGGTGGAGGGTGGGGGGTGGGGGTGGGGGCCGCGGTGGTCGTCGTCGACCGCCTCCGTGGAGGAGCTGATCGTCGTCACTCCCCCATCGGCTGGGGGACGTCCTCCCGCCGGCGCCGGACGGCTGCTTCCCTACGTTCTCCCGCCGGCGCCGGGACGCCTGCTCCGGGACGCCTGCTCCGGGACGGCCTCCCGTCGGCTTCCGCGGACGGCCTCAGGCCCGGCCCAGCACCCGGTCGACCGTGATCTCGATGACCACGCGGTCCGGGTTCACGCGCGGTTCCCGGTAGCGCTCGGTGTAGCGCCGGACGGCCTCGGCCACCGCCTCCGGCTCGTCCCGCACGACGGCGACGCCCTCCAGCGTCGACCAGCGGGCGCGGTCCACCTGGCAGACCGCCACCCGCATGCCGGCCGGTCCGGCCGCCAGGACGTTGCGCACCTTGCGGCTGGTCCTGCTGCTGATCACGCGTGCGGTCCCGGTCTCCGGCTGGTACGTCACCCCGACCGGCACCACGTGCGGTGAGCCGTCCGGCCGCTGCGTGGTCAGTGTGGAGATGTGCCGCTCCTGCCAGAAGGCTAGGAACGCGTCGTCGAGTTCGCGCGGATCATGGGCCATGCCCGCGATCGTACGACGCCCGGCCCGGTGCGCGGGCACCGGGCCGGGCGTCCGCCGACGTCACGACGTCACGACGTCACGGAGTCACGACGTCACAACGTCACGACGCCAAGACGTCAGTGGCCGCGCGCGATCCACTCGGGCAGTGCGGGGGCCTCGGCACCGATGGTGGTCGGGTCGCCGTGCCCGGTGCGGACCGTCGTCTCCGGCGGGAGGGAGAGCAGCCGGTCCCGGATCGAGTCGATGATCGTCGGGAAGTGCGAGAACGACCGGCCGGTGGCGCCGGGGCCGCCCTGGAACAGGGTGTCGCCGGTGAAGACCGTCCCGAGGTCGGGCGCGTGGAGGCAGACCGCGCCCGGCGCGTGGCCGGGAGTGTGCAGCACGGTCAGTACGGTGCCCGCCACCTCGATCCGCTCGCCGTCGGCGAGTTCGCCGTCCGGCAGCCGGTCGGGGTGGGTGAGCTTCCACAGCGGAAGGTCGTCCGGGTGCAGCAGGATCGGCGCACCGGTGCGAGCCGCGAGCGCCGGGGCCGCGTCGATGTGGTCGTTGTGCGCGTGGGTACAGACGATCGCCACCAGCCGGCGCCCGCCGAGCGCCGCCTCGATGGCCGCGGCGTCGTGGGCCGCGTCGATCACCACGGCCTCGGTGTCGTCGCCGACGATCCAGACGTTGTTCTCCACCTCCCAGCTGCCGCCGTCGAGGTCGAAGGTTCCGGCGGTGACCAGCCGGTCGATCCGGGCGGTGCCTCCCGTGCTCACAGGACCACCACCGAGCGCAGCACGTCGCCCTCGTGCATGCGCGTGAACGCCTGCTCCACGGCGTCGAGCTCGATGGTCTCGGTGACGAAGGCGCCGAGGTCCAGGCGGCCCTGGAGGTAGAGGTCGATCAGCAGCGGGAAGTCCCGCGAGGGCAGGCAGTCGCCGTACCAGGAGGACTTCAGCGCGCCGCCGCGGCCGAACACGTCGATCAGCGGCAGCTCCAGCTTCATCTCCGGCGTCGGCACGCCGACCAGGACGACGGTGCCGGCCAGGTCGCGGGCGTAGAAGGCCTGCTGGTAGGTCTCCGGGCGGCCGACCGCCTCCACGACCACGTCCGCGCCGTTGCCGTCGGTCAGCTCGCGGATCGCCTCGACCGGGTCGGTGGTGCGGGAGTTGACGGTGTGCGTGGCGCCGAGCTTCTGCGCGGTGGCGAGCTTGCGGTCATCGATGTCCACCGCGATGATCTTCGCCGCACCGGCCAGCCTGGAGCCGAGCACCGCCGCGCCGCCGACACCGCCGCAGCCGATCACTGCGACCGAGTCGCCGCGGCCGACGTTGCCGGTGTTGATCGCGGCGCCGATGCCCGCCATCACACCGCAGCCCAGCAGGCCCGCGACGGCCGGCTCGGCCGCCGGGTCGACCTTGGTGCACTGGCCGGCCGCGACCAGGGTCTTCTCCGCGAACGCACCGATCCCCAGCGCCGGGGACAGCTCGGTGCCGTCCAGCAGGGTCATCTTCTGCTTGGCGTTGTGGGTGTTGAAACAGTACTGCGGGCGCCCGCGCTTGCAGGAGCGGCACTGGCCGCAGACCGCACGCCAGTTGAGGATCACGAAATCACCGGGCTCGACCTCGGTGACACCGGCGCCGACCGACTCCACGATGCCCGCGGCCTCGTGACCGAGCAGGAACGGGAACTCGTCGTTGATGCCGCCCTCACGGTAGTGGAGGTCGGTGTGGCAGACGCCGCAGGCCTGGATCCGGACCACCGCCTCGCCCGGCCCGGGGTCGGGCACGACGATCGTCGTCACCTCCACGGGCGCACCCTTGGCACGCGCGATGACTGCCTTGACCTGCTGGGCCATCCGATTCCACCTCCGTCGGCCGATGCGGCTCTGCACCGGCGGGACCTGCTCAAACGACTTGTCCACGAAGCGTATCGTCCGCGCCGGTCCGCGCCCGGCGAACAGCCTCGGTGATCCGGCTCACCCTCGCCGACTCCCCTGTCCGGCCCCCCTCCCCGGCTCCCCTGTCCGGCCCCTTCTCCGACTCCGTCTCAGATCGCTTGCCCGGGACCCTCCTCCAGCCCTGCCGCAGACCCAAGGGCCTCCTCCAGCCCTGCCGCAGGCCCGGGCCCCTCGTCCGGCCCTGCCGCAGGCTCCCCTCAGACCCTCCCGTACCGGCCCACGGCCGCCGCCCCGGACCGGCCGGCCCCGCCCCCAGGCCCGCCAAGGCCCGCCCAGGACCGCACGGCCCGTCGGCCGGGCCGAGGGCGTGCAGCGACCGCCGAGTGCCCGTCATCGTCCGCTCACCCAACCGGCGTTGGCTGGAATCGTTGCTGACTGTGGCACGCCGCCCACGTACGGTCGTACCGAACCCGACCCGTCCGACCCACCCGTCCCGTCGGCTCCGCCCCCGCCCGCCCGGGGGACCCACCCGAACCGTCCCCGCGCGCCTCCCCGGATCCGCCCCCGCCGGGCCGCCCCGAGCGGCCCACCGCCCTGGAGTCTGGAGTACGGATGTCCGCCGAGAACAGTGTCACCTGCGCCGGCACCGGCACCGCCGCCGCGACCGCGGCAGAGGCACCATCAGCAGGAACGACCACGGAACCCGCGCTGCTCCCGTTGCACTGCCTGCGCCGGCTGGACCCGGGCCCGCCGCGGCTCGGCGTGCTCCCGACCGGCACCCCGGTCTGGCTGGTCAGCCGCCACGCCGACGTCCGGCAGGTGCTCACCGACCCGCGGCTGGGCCGGGCGCCGCTCCTCGCCCCCGACGCGCCCCCGGTGTCGGTGGTCCCGAACCTCCTGGACGACCCGCAGAGCCTGCTCAGCCTCGACGGCCCCGACCACCAGCGGCTGCGCCGCACCGTACAGCGGGCATTCACCCCCCGGGCGATCGCCCGGTGGCGCCCGTGGGTGGCGTCGGTGGTCGAGGGCCTGCTCGACGAGCTGATCGACCGCGGCTCCCCCGCCGACATCGTCGCCGCCTACACCCGTCCGCTTCCGACGGCCGTGATCAGCAGGCTGATTGGGCTGGACGATCTGGACGGCGAGCGCCTCGGGCACTGGAGCGACCACGCGTTCTCCACCACCGCCTACTCCGCCGAGGCGATCCGGGCGGCGCTGGAGGAGTTCGCCGCGTTCGGCGCCGGGCTGATCGCCGAACGCCGTGCCTCCCCCGGCGAGGACCTGGTCAGCAGCCTGCTCGCGGCGGCCGGGGAGAGCGGCGACGTCACCGAGCCGCAGCTCGTCTCCCTGGTGATCGGCCTGGTGGTGGCCGGGCACGAGACCACCATGACGGCGCTCGGAAACGCCCTGGTCTACCTTCTCGGCGACGGCCGCGAGGCCTGGAAGCAGCTCGCCTCCGACGAGCGGAGCGCGGCGGCCGCCACCGAGCAACTGCTGCGCGCCATTCCGCTCGTGGACACCGATCACCTCCCCGGGCTGCTGCGGCGCAGCAGCGAGGAGGTGGAGATCGGAGGGGTGGTCATCCCGGCCGGCAGCGTGGTCGCCGCCGACACCCGCACGGCCAACCATGACCCCGAGGTGTTCACCGGTGACCTGCTGACCGAACTGTTCTCCCCGCCGGCCGCACCGATGCTCACCTTCGGGGCCGGGCCGCACCACTGCCTGGGTGCCTGGCTGGCGCGGATGGAGATGGAGCTGGCGCTGCACCGGTTGGCCCGCCGGCTGCCCGCACTGCGGCTCACCGCACCGACGGACGCCATCGACTGGCGGCGCGGCCTGGTGACCCGCAGTCCGCGCACGCTCCAGGTCGCCTGGTGACGGCGGACTCGGCGGGGACCGCCGGACGGGCGACCGACGACCCGGTGGTGGTCCGGGTCGACCACGGGCGCTGCGTCGGCTCGGGCATGTGCGCCCTCGCCGTACCCGGCTCCCTGGTGCTCGGCGCGGACGGGCTGGCCCACCCGGTACGGGCGCCGCGGCCGGACGGTGCGCCACCCGTCGGGGAACCGCTGACGGCGAAGCTGGCCGAGGCCGTCGGCTTCTGCCCGGTCGAGGCGCTCACCCTGTACTCCGCCCGTGACGGACGCCGGATCGCCCACACCAGGTGAGGCCCACGGCGCTCCCCGTCCACCGCCCCGCCCAGCACCCCGCCAACGGCGCCGCTCGGTCGTAGGCGCCGCCCCGCTCGCGGGGTGGCGCCTACGACCGAGCGCCGTGCCACGTCACCACGCCGGGTCGTGTCACCAAGCCGTGCCACGTCGCCGCACGGCGCCGCCCGCCCGACGGCGACGGCCGCGTCAGACCCGGTCCGCGCAGGCCAGGGCCCTGCGCAGCTCACTCACCGGGTCGCCTTCGTGGTACGGCCGCTCACTGGCCTCGATGTGGTCCAGGAACTCCTGGTACCGCACCGCGTACATGAGGTGGTACAGCGGCTCGACCAGCTCCAGCGCGCGTTCCGGTGCCGACCCGGGGACGTGCTCGCGCCACGCCCGCGCCCACACCTCGGCGACCTGTGCCCACCGCTCCTCCGCGACGTACTGGCGTGGGCGCAGCCCGTCCAGGGCGGGGTGGCCGAGGCAGGAGTCGGCGAAGTCGACGACCACCACGTGGGTGCCGTCCGTGCCGTCGGAGCGCCAGTTGCCGGGGTGGAAGTCGCCGTGGACCAGGGTGTCCGGGAGCCCGCAGCCGGCCAGCTCCGCCACCAGCGCGGGCAGCCGCGCGGCGAGGGCCCGCGCGGCGTCGCGTTCACCGGCCGTCAGCTCACCGCCGGGCTCCGCCGCGAGCCGGTCGATCAGGCTGTTCACCTGCGCGACCAGCGTGGGCAGGGTGCGGTCGCGCAGGCCCGCCGAGGCGGCCCGGCCGTCGGCGGCCAGCGCCGCCTGGGCGGCGACCAGGCGGGGCACCACGTCGGCGACCTCCTCCGCGGACGGTCCCCAGCAGTCCTGCCCGGGCACGTGGTCGGTCAGCAGGCGGCCGCGCTCCGGGTCGGAGCCGAGCACCGGCGGCACCAGCGTCGGGTCGGCGGAGCCGAGCAGGGCGATCACGTCGCCCTCGTCGGCGTTGAACGCGGGGTTGGTCGCCTTCAGCCAGGCGTCGCCGCCGGTGGCGGTGCGGTAGCGGAACAGGCCGGAGAGGTTCCACGTCCGGATCTGCTCGGGTCGTCCGGCCGAGGGGCGACCGGCCCGGTCCAGCGCCTGCTCCGCCCAGTCGAGCGTCTCCCGGAGTCCGGCGGGCGTGGCCCAGCCGGCCCGTCGCTCGGCCGGGCCGAGCAGCGCGGCGGTGTCCGGGCCCGCCTGACGCGGCACCAGTCCGGCGGGCCGCTCCAGCGCCTCGACGTGGTAGAGCACGTGGCCGCCGTTGCCCCCCTCGCCGTCCGTCACCCCGGCCAGCCGGAGCACCACCACGGGCACGCCCAGCTCCTGCGTCAGCCGCTCGACCACCGGCGCGGCGGCCGACCACCACGCCTCGTCCACCTCGTAGGGGCCCTGCGGACCGAAATATTCGTCACCGTACGTGAGGTGGGCCGTGACCGACCGGCTGTTCGCTTGCTTCATCCGGGCAGGTTCGCCGATCGGACCCGATCCGTGCGACCCATTTTCCGGTGGCCGGCCCGGACCGGGGGTGACCTGCCCGGGAACCGGCGGTCGCCGGCTGCTTGGATGGCGCCCGTGACCGCCGCACCGAACTCACCTGCACCGAACGCACCGGACCGACCGGGCTGCGCCTGCCGGCTCTGCGCCCCCGGGGTGTCGGAGGAGTACCGCTCCGAGCACTGGGCGCAGGAGACGGCCTACGTCCGGGCCCACGGCGTGCACGTGGTCGGGATCGTCGGCGGCGACGTACCGGACTGGGCGTTCACGGTGGGGCTCTGGCACTCCCACCGGCTCCCGGAGGTGGCCGTGTTCGGCCTGCGGGTGCACGACCTGATGCACTGGGTCGGGACCGCCGCGACACGCCTGCGCGAGGGGGCGCCGACCACGGAGGACAGCCTCCTCACCGGTGTCCTGGACGGCTACCCGCTCACCGTCAAGCCGGTGGACCCGGGCTGGCACCGGCCGCTGCTCGGCACGGCGGTCGGCTTCTACCAGCGGGAGCCGGTACCGGTCGTCCAGCTCGTCTGGCCGGACGCCGAACAGCGGTGGCCCTGGGAGCGGGCGGCCGACTCCGGCTGCCGGGCCCAGCCGCAGCTCTGGCTGCCGGTGGACGCCCACCCGCAGGGGGTCTGGACGGAGGAGGCCGCCCAGGCGGCCTGAGCCCGGCCCGCACGCCCGAGCACTGGCGGGCCGCCGCGGGCCGCCGAGCACGCGCAGGCCACGGACAACCAGGGGCCCCGCGGGTGCAGCAGCCACCGCCCGGCCCCGCCGCCCCTGCTCCGTCGCCCGTCCCGGCCCGGCTACGGGATCGGCACCGCCGTGCCCGAGACCCGGATCCGGGTGTCGCCCTCGCGCAGCTCGACCGTCAGCACGCCCGGGCGGCCCAGGTCCTCGCCCTGGTGGAGGGTCAGGGTGGCCGGGACGGTCACCGCGCCCCGCTCGCGCAGGTAGGCCCCGAAGGCTGCGGCCGCCGCGCCGGTGGCCGGATCCTCCACGACGCCGCCGACCGGGAACGGGTCGCGGACGTGGAAAAGGTGCTCGCTCTCGCGCCAGACCAGCTGGATCGTGGTGAGGTCCCGGGCCGTCATGTAGGCGGCCAGGCCGTCGAAGTCGTACTCCAGGCGGGCCAGCCGGTCGCGGGTGGCGGCGGCCAGCACCAGGTGGCGGGCGCCCGCGTAACCGATCCGCGGCGGCAGGGCGGCGTCCAGGTCGTCGGCCGACCAGCCGAGCAGGGCGAGCGCCTCGGCGACGTCCGCCTCGCCGACCTCCTCGACGTGCGGCTCCACGCTGGTGAGGGTGGCGTGCAGCACGCCGTCCGCGCCCTTGTCGACCTCGATCGGCACCTCACCCGCCTGTGTGGCGAAGACGTACCGGCCGGGACCGTTCCGGTCGGCGAGCGCGACGGCCGAGGCGACGGTGGCATGGCCGCAGAACGGCACCTCAGCCAGCGGGCTGAAGTACCGCACGGTGTAGGCACCTCCGGCGTCGCCCGAGGTGTCGGGTATCAGGAACGCCGTCTCGGAGTAGCCGACCTCGGCCGCGATGGCGAGCATCCGATCGGCGGACAGGCCCGAGGCGTCGAGCACCACGCCTGCCGGGTTCCCCCCGCCCGGGTCGGTGGCGAAGGCGGCGTAGCGCAGGATGTCGGGCTCGGGGGCGGCCAAGGGCGCGGCGTCACTGGTCATGACCGCTCGAACACCGCCCTTCGGCCCGCTGTTCCCGGCCTCCCCCACCGACCGGTGGTGCGCCACGCGACGCGCGCCCCCAACTCGCGCCGCCACCCGCGGCCACGCGGTGCGAAGAGCGCCGCACACGGTCCGGCCGAAGCGTCCGGGACCGCCGCCCTCAGGACGACCGGGCCCCGATCGGGCCTCATCCAGGCCCCGTCCAGGCCCCGTCCAGACCCCGTCCAGACCCCGGCTGCGCACCGATCCCCCACCACGCCCCAACCACGCTCCAACCCGTGCGATGATCACATTCATGGCCGTCACCGTCTACCAGCAGCAACTCCGCGACCGGTTCCTCGCCGCACCCGTGGTCGCGCCACCGCCGCCGTGGCAGCCGGTCGGCGGCGGCCTGATCCCGGTCGGCGGACTGCTCGGCATCGGCTTCGCCACCGACCCCGCCACCGGCCACGACCTCGTGCTGACGGTGTCCAGCAGCGGTCACGGCCTCTTCGACGCGGTGACCGGCGAGAAGATCGAGCGCGAGTACGACCCGGAGGAGGAGCCCTACGGCCCGGACCTCTCCTGCCCCGGCATCGGCCCGGTCGCGGACGTCCGCATCCCGGTGGCCGGCCTGTACGGCGGCGGACTGCACACCCACGCCACCGGCGGGTGGCACGTCGAGGTGCTGACCCCGGAGTGGCCCAACGAGCGGGTGCTGCTCTGCACCGGCCGCGGGCCGTTCGAGGGCGGGCACGGCGAGAACTGGTGGCACGTGTACCACTCCTCCTGGTCCACCTTCCGCGCCGCGGGCTTCTCCCCCTCGGGCCGGACCCTGGCCGTGGCCACCAGCAGCGACCTCACCCTCTGGACCCGCGCCGGCACCGGCGGCTGACCCCGCCACCACGCCCACCCGCACCGCGGACCCCGTCCCGGACAGCACGCCCACCGGCGCCTCGTCACTGCCCCGGAACGCCCGCACCGCGCCCCCGCCACGGCACCGGAGGCGGAGGCGGAACCCGTGTCCGCGGTCCGCTCCGCCCGCGCCTCCCGACGTGCGACCGGTTCGCAGGTCGCCGATGCTGGGCGTCGACGCGTGTCCGGTGTACGGCGCCCGGGCCGGCCCGAGGAAGGACGACCCCGCATGAGCTCCCTCGACTTCGAGGTCATCGACAGCCCCGACAGCTCGCTCAACAAGACCTCCGTGCTGGTGACCGGCCCCGACCACGCCCTGCTGGTGGACGCCGGCTTCACCCGCTCCGACGGGCGCCGGCTGGTCGAGCGGGTCCGGGCCAGCGGCAAGCGGCTGACCACCGTGTTCGTCAGCCACGGCGACCCGGACTTCTACTTCGGGGCGCAGGAGGTGCAGGACGCCTTCCCGAAGGCACGGTTCCTCGCCACGGCCAGCACGGTGGAGCACATCCAGGAGTCCTACGAGGACAAGCTGAGGGCCTGGGCCCACCTCGGCCCGGAGCTGCCGTCCAGGCTGGTGCGCCCCGAGGTGCTGCACGGCGACGAACTCGTCTTCGAGGGACACCGGTTCGAGCTGCGCGGCGCCGACTTCCACCTGCCGGACCGGCACTACCTCTGGCAGCACCACCACCGCACGGTCCTCGGCGGGGTGCTGCTCTTCGAGGGCCTGCACGTCTGGACCGCCGACACCCCGAGACCCGAGCAGCGGGCCGCCTGGATCGACCTGCTGGACGGCATGGAGGCGTTGCAGCCCGCCCTCGTGGTGCCCGGCCACCGGACGGCCGGCGCGCCCGCCATCGCCACCGCGATCGACCACACCCGCGCCTACCTGCGGGCGTTCGAGACCGAGATCGGCCGGGCGGCGGACGCGACCTCCGCCAAGGAGGCGCTGGAGCGGCGCTTCCCGGATCTGGGGATGAAGCTGGCGGTCGACCTCGGGACCAAGGTCGCCATGGGCGAGATGACCTGGGGCTGAGCCGAGATGATCGAGATCCCGAGGTCCGCCGCCGCCTTCGCCGAGTCCGACGCCCCCGCCGACGTGGTCCGCCGCCAGTACCTGGCGTCGGCGCGCGGTGACCTGGCCGCCCTGCGGGCCACGCTCGCCGACGACGTCGAGTGGACGGAAATGGCCGGCTTCCCGCTGGCCGGCACCTACCGCACCCCGAAGGGCGTCACCAACGGGGTGATGGAGCGCCTGGCCGCCGAGTGGGACGGCTGGACGGCCCACGACGACCACTACGTGGTGGACGGCGAGAACGTGGTGGTGCTGGCCCGCTACACCGCCGTGCACCGGTCCACCCGTCGCCCGCTGGCGGTCCGGGTGGCGCACCACTTCACCGTGCGCGGCGGACTGATCGTGCGCTTCGAGCAGTTCGTCGACACCGCCCTGGTGCGGGACGCCATGACTCCGTAGCGGGCGGCCCGGTCCGACCGCACGTCCCGCGGATCCCCAACGACACGGAGGCGCCCACCCCCCGTGAGCCGCCCACCGTCCAGGAGCCGCCCACCATCCCGGAGGGGCCCGCCGTCCCGGAGGCGCCCACCGGAAGGACCGCCACAGGAACCCGCCGGGACGACCCACCGGACGGGCCCACCGGGCGCACACCAAACGCCTCGCGCCCCGGTTCACCCGTTGGGGCGACCAACTGCGGCGCGCCTGGCGTGGTCTCGACAGGCTGCGCCGGATGGCGGCAGGCTGTCCGTGATTCCGGCCGGAGAGCGAGGAGTTCAGCATGAGCACGGGCACAGCAGGAACGGCCGACGGCGGCGGGCGAGAGCGCCCGATCGTCATCGTCGGCGCCTCCCTCGGCGGGGCGAAGGCCGCGGAGGCGCTGCGCGAGGCCGGCTACCGCGGCGGCATCGTCCTGATCGGTGACGAGCACGAGCGCCCGTACGAGCGTCCGCCGCTCTCCAAGGGCTACCTGCTCGGCAAGACGCCGCGCGAGAAGATCTACGTCCACCCGCCCCAGTGGTACGCCGAGCACGACGTCACGCTCCGGCTCGGCGCCCCGGTCGTCTCGGTCGACCCGGCCGGGCACACCGTCACGCTCGCCGACGACGGCCGGATCGAGTACGCGAAGCTGCTCCTCACCACCGGCTCGGTACCGCGCCGTCTGCCGGTGCCGGGCGCGGACCAGGACGGCGTGCTCTACCTGCGCCGGGTCGAGGAGAGCGACCGGATCCGGGCGGCGCTCCGGCCCGGGGCCCGGGTCGTGGTGATCGGCGCGGGCTGGATCGGCCTGGAGACGGCGGCGGCCGCCCGGACCGCGGGGGCCGAGGTGACCGTGTTGGAGGCGGCCGAGCTGCCGCTGCTGCGGGTGCTGGGCCGAGAGGTCGCCCAGGTCTTCGCCGACCTGCACCGCGACCACGGCGTGGACCTGCGGTTCAACGCCAAGGTCGAGGAGCTCACCGGGACCGGCGGCACGGTCACCGGGGTGCGCCTCGCGGACGGCGCCACGGTGGCGGCGGACACGGTGATCATCGGCATCGGCATCGCCCCGCTCACGGCGCTCGCCGAGTCGGCCGGCCTGGAGGTCGTGAACGGCATCAGGACGGACGAGCACCTGCGCACCTCGGACCCGGACATCTACGCGGCGGGGGACGTCGCGAACGCCTTCCACCCGCTGCTCGGCCGCCACATCCGGGTCGAGCACTGGGCCAACGCGCTCAACCAGCCGCAGACGGCGGCCCGCGCGATGCTCGGCCAGGACGGCCCGGAGGCGGTCTACGACCGGGTGCCGTACTTCTTCACCGACCAGTACGACCTGGGGATGGAGTACATCGGTTACGTCGAACCGGGCGAATACGACCAGGTGGTCTTCCGGGGCGACCGCGCCGCCCGCGAGTTCATCGCCTTCTGGCTGTCCGGCGGCCGGGTCCTGGCGGGCATGAACGTCAACGTCTGGGACGTCACCGACCCGATCCGTGAACTGGTCCGGTCGAAGCGGGTGGTGGACCCGAAGGCCCTGGCCGACCCGGACGTCCCCCTGACCGACCTCTGACGCGCCCCGGGCCGGCCCCTGCCCGCCGGACGCTCACCGAGGACGGCGGCCGCGGGAACGGCACGGGTGAGGCCCGCCCCGGGCATGGTGCCCCGGGGCGGGCCTCGCGGTGCGGATCAGGCCGCCGGGGCCCGGTGCACGGCCGTCAGGCGACCGGCGGGAAGGCTTCGGCGTCGGGCTTCAGCAGCTGGCCCGGCGCCGGCACGGCCTTGTTCACCAGGTAGTCGGTGACCAGCTTGTTCAGCTCCGTGCTCCGGCCGACCGCGCAGTGCTCGATCACGTCGACGCTGACCAGCACGGCGCTGCCGAGCTGGCGCTGCATGTTCTGGGCGAACTTGTACTGGGTGGCCGGGTCGTAGAGGTTGCCGATCACCATGACCGGGTTGGCGGTGCGGCGGTTCCAGGGGCCGGTGTACCGCTCGACGTCACGTGCCGGGGCCGGCCAGGTGGCGCAGGCGGGCGCGTCGAAGGCCTGGTAGCGGCCGAAGGTCGGCGACTCCTTCTCCCAGGCGCGGGCCACGTTGGCGAAGACCCGCGGGTTCGACGGGTAGGGCTTGTCCTGGCAGTTGACGCCGTAGTACGAGTCGTCGGCGCTGTACGGGGTCTCCGGCAGGGCCTCGCGCAGCGCGGTGGGGACGGTCACGGCCAGCGCGTTCGCGTCGTCGGCGGCCTTCGGGGCCGCCAGCGACGGCGCGCCCTGCTGCTGGAGCACCTCGTGCAGGGCCTGCAGCGACTTGGCCAGCGGCGCCTGCCGGGTCTGCGCGTAGAGGGCGTTGGCCACCTGGCTGGTGAAGCTGGAGAGGGTGACCTTGGTGCCGTCCGGCAGGGTGACCGGGCTGGTGCGCAGGTGGTCGCGGATCGCGTCGAACTTGGCCCGGGTGTCGCCGTCGCCGAAGGCGCAGCGGGGGGCGCCTGCGGTCTTGCAGCGCTTCAGGTACTCGTCCAGGGCGAGTTCGAAGCCGCCGGCGCGCTGGCGGTCGTACTCCAGGCCGTTGTGCAGTCGCAGGTTGGGGTCGACGTTGCCGTCGATGATCAGCGCGCGGACCTTGTCCGGGTACATGTTGGCGTAGGTGGCGCCGATCAGCGTCCCGTAGGAGAACCCGGCGAAGCTCAGCTGCTTGTCGCCGACGGCCCGGCGCATCCGGTCGAGGTCGCGGACGACGTTCTCGGTCGACATGTGCTCGATGAGCGGGCCGGCGTTGCGTTCGCAGGCGTCGGTGTAGTCCTGGGTGGCGGCCAGGGTGCCGTCGATCTCTGCCTTGGTGACGGGTACTCCGACCTGCCGGTCGGTGACGGCGCTCGCCTCCTCGTCGGTGGTGAAGCACTTCAGCGGGTTGCTCCGGGCGACGCCGCGCGGGTCGAAGCCGACCAGGTCGAAGCGGGCCTGTACATCGGGGCCGAACCGGCTGGTGGTGGCCCACAGGTAGCCGCTGCCACCGGGGCCGCCGGGGTTGAGGAACAGCGAGCCGATCCGCTTGGACGGGTCCCCGGCCCGGCGGCGCATCATGGCGATGCCGATCTTCTCACCGGACGGGTCCGCGTAGTCGAGCGGCACCGGGTAGACGGCGCAGTCGTAGATCCCGGGGTCCGGCTTCGTCGGGTCGGGGTTGCAGGGCGTCCAGGCGACCGGGTCGACCCGGGCCTCGGCGGCGGGCGCGGCCGAGGGTGGTTCGGGTGCGGCCGCCGCCGCGACGGCGGTTCCGGCGACGAGAGCGAACGCGCTGGCAACGGCCAACGCCAGACTGGGTATGCGGGACACGCGACCTCCTCCGGTTCTGCAAACCCGGCCAGCCTGGCAGCCGGGGCGCGGGAGGGGAAGACCATGAACGACAACGAATTCTTCTGGCCAATCGTCATGTCGCAGTGATTTCAGCGCTCTGACGGGCCATCTGGTACAGGATCCACGGCGCGCTGACGGTTCACCGCCAGCTCCCGGCTCCCCCACGGGTGGCGGTCATCCGCCACCCGTGGGGGCCGGACCCGGCGTCCGGGCCGGCGTCCGGCCCGGCGCCAGTCCCCTCAGGTCCGCGCCACGACCTCGCCTGACTCCGGCGCCCGCGCCGGCTCGGCCTCCGACTCCCGCGCCGAATCCGAATCCGCCACCCCCGGGCGACGGCGCTCCGCCCACCGCACCACCGGCCCCATCGCGCAGCCCGCCGCCAGGAAGAACCCGCCCAGCAGCAGCCACCCTGGTGCGCCCCAGTCCAGCAGCAGCGTGGTCAGCAGCAGCGGTCCGACGGTGCGCGCCACCGCCACGCCCGAGCCGAAGAAGCCCTGGTACTGGCCGGTCTGGTGGGCGGGCGCGAGGTCGAAGCTGATCTGCCAGGAGCCCGCGGACTGCTTCATCTCGCCGATCACCTGGAGCGTCGCGGCCACCACCAGGAGGCTGGCCATCGCCCAGACCGGGACGTCCCCGGCCGAGAGGGCGAAGACCGCGCAGGAGGCGAGCAGGATGACGCCCGCGTCGCGGACGGCGCGCGAGGCGGAGCGCAGCCCGGTCACGCCGCGGGCCGCGCGGACCTGGAAGGCCATCACCACCACGGTGTTGAGGACGAACAGGGCCGAGCCGAGCCAGGCGAGGTTCTCCGCCCTGGCGGCGATCCAGAGCGGGATGATCAGGCTGAGCAGCGGCATCCGCAGCAGCAGCACGGTGTTGACCAGCGTCACCACGGCGTAGGGACGGTCGGAGAGCACGGCCAGCTTCGGTCCGGTGCCCGGGCTCGCGGGGGCGGGCGGGACCTCGGGCAGACGCAGCAGGATCAGGCCGCTGACCAGGAACCCGACGGCGGTGACCGCGAAGGCGACCAGGAACCCGGTCCGGCTCCCGGTGCTCAGCACGACGCCGCCGATCGCGGCGCCGAGGGCCAGTCCGGCATTGAGGACCGCCTGCAACTGGGCGAGCAGCGTTGTCCGTTCCGCCCGGTCGACCAGGCCGCCGACCAGTGCCTGCCGGGCCGCCGAGAGCCCGGACTGCGTCGTGGCGTAGAGGCAGACGGCGACCAGGAACGGCACGAAGGAGCGGACCACCAGGAACGACGCGACCACTGCACCGGTGGCGAGCGCCAGCAGCACCGCCGTGCCGCGCGGTCCGCGCCGGTCGGCGAGGTGGCCGAGCGGGACACCGGCCAGCGAGCCCACCGCCCAGGCCACGGCCAGGCCGAGACCGAGCCGGGTGGGGGACATCCCGATGACCCGGGTGAAGTAGAGCGCGGAGCAGGTGTAGTACGCGCCGTCGCCGATCGAGCCGACCAACTGAGCGGTGGCGAGCGTCCGTTGGACGCCTGCGGGCGGGACAAGGCGGATCGGCAAGGAGACTCCCCCAGTGCGGCGGCCCCGCCGGGAGGCCACCCGTTCCTCTACTGACTGACAAGATCAATCCTAGGAGTCGGGTGGCCCAGTGGAAAGGTCCATTCACCACCCTGGCAGGTGGGCCACTTCGACGCCCCGGACGGCCCCGCCACCGGCCGTCTCCGCCGGGCCCCTCCACGGGTCCGTCCCGGGGCGCCCCACACGGACCCTCGGCGGCCGAACTGCCGTGCGGGAACGGACGATCCGTCACCCGGGCTTCACCCGGACGGCGGTACCGAGGCCGCGACCCGCCCGCCCCGTGCCGTCCGTATCCACTCCATCCGACATCCGGAGCCGCCCCATCCGACATCCGGCGGGTTGTCCGGTCCGGACCGAAGTGCCCGTGTTGACCGGCCAGTAGCCCCCTCCTATGCTCGTCCGCGTTCGCGATCCGGCAGCGGGGCCGGGGCCGCCCAGGCCCGCCCGGCCGGAGCCGTCGCCGGCTCGAAGGGCTCCTCCCATCAGCACCTCCATCGCACCCTCGGGCAACGCCCGGAACGCCACCGATCCCACCGCCGCTCCCGCCGCCGAGGCCACCGCCGCTCCCGTCACCGAGGCCCCGCCCGAGACGGAGGCGGAGGCGCCCGCAGCGAGCCCGGCCGGCGGACCCGCGGCGAGCCCCTCCGGCGGACCCGCGGACCCCACCGGCCGCCGGCGCTTCCTCACCTACCTGCTCGCCGCCCCCACGCTCACCGTGGCCGCCCGGCTGGGTCTCGACGCCGCCGCGCCCGCCACCGCGCAGGCCGCCGTCCGGACCGCCGCCGAGCGGGCAGTCGCCGAACAGACCTCCGCGCCATCGCAGTTGCTCGGCCTGCCGGGCATTCCGGACATCCTCGACCTCGGCGACGCGCTGATCGTGGCCGGCCTGCCCACCTCCCACCTGCTGGTGCTGGAGGTCACCGCCGACGGACGCGCCGCCCTGCACCTCCCCCGCCTGGAAGTCGGCCAGGGCCTGACCACCGCCATCGCCATGCTGGTCGCCGAGGAGCTCGACGCCCGGCTCACCGACGTCGACGTCCCGCTCTCCGACGGCCGCCCGGAACTCCTCTTCAACCAGCTCACCGGCGCCTCCAACTCGGTGCGCTCGCTGTACGACCCGGTCCGCGCCGCCGCTGCCGCCGCCCGGGCCCGGCTGGTCACCGCCGCCGCCCGCCGCTGGTCGCTGCCGGCCGGCACGCTGCGCACCGCCGACTCCGCCGTCCTCGCCCCCGACGGCCGCCGGGCCGGCTACGGCGAACTCGCCGCCGAGGCCGCGGGAATCGCCGTCCCGGCCGTGCCCGCCGTGCCCAAGTCACCGGACCGGCAGCGCCTGGTGGGGCGGCCGACGGGCCGGATCGACGCCCGCGACATCGTCACCGGCCGCGCCAAGTACGCCGGGGACCTCGCCGTTCCGGGCGCCGTGCCCTGCGTGGTCGCCCGGCCGACCACCATCAACGGCACCCTCAGGTCGCTGGACGCCTCGGCCGCCCGCGCGATGCCGGGCGTGCTGGGCGTGGTCACCGTCCCGACCGGCGTCGCCGTCCTCGCCGAGACCTTCGACCAGGCGCTCAAGGCCCGCGACGCGCTGCTCACCTCCTGGAACCCCGGCCCGGTCGCCGCGCTCTCCGACGCCGACATCCGGGCCAGGCTGCGCGCCGCCCACCTGCCGTTCCTCGTCCCGCCGTTGCTCACCCAGTACGTGGACGGCGAGTTCGACTTCGCCTTCGTCAACCACGCGCCGATGGAGGTGCTGACGGCCGTCGCCGACGTGCGCCCGAACCGCGCCGAGATCTGGTTCGCCTCGCAGACCCCGATCGTCGCCCAGCAGACCATCGCCGCCGAGCTCGGCCTGCCGCAGGACGCCGTCACCGTCCACGTGGTGCGCGGCGGCGGCTCGTTCGGCCGGCGGCTGTTCTTCGACGCCGCGCTGGAGGCCGCACGGATCTCCCGGGCGGCCGGCCGCCCGGTCAAGCTGATGTGGACCCGCAACGACGACATGCGCCACGGCCGGATGCGCCCCGCCAGCCACCACCGGGTCCGCGCCACCTACGGCCTCGGCCAGGTGATCAGCTACGAGCACCGGGTCGCCACCGTCCGGACCGACTTCCGGCACGGGCTCGGCGAGGCGCTCACCGCCGCCGGCTTCAACCTCTCGGTGGCCGGGATCAGCCTCGCCCAGGCGTTCTTCCTGCTCAGCGAGAAGAACCCGTACGACGTCGGCATCCCCACCCAGCTGCTCGCCGAGGTCCCGCTGGACATGCACACCGGCAGCTGGCGCTCGGTCTACTCCGGCACCGTCCGCGTCGCCGACGAGATCATGATGGACGAACTGGCCCGCCGCCTCGGCCAGGACCCGGTCGTCTTCCGCCGGGCCCGGGTCCGCGACGCCGCCGGCCGTGCCGTGCTCGACAAGGTCGCCCAGGCCGGCCGCTGGGGCCGCCCGATGCCCGCCGGCCAGGCCCAGGGCGTCGGCTACCACGACGAGAACGGCGGGCGCGTCGCCTACCTCGTCGAGCTGGACGCCACCGACCCGAAGCAGCCCCGCGTCACCAGGGCCGTGATCGCCGCCGACCTCGGACTGGTGATCAACCCCCGTGGACTGGAAGCCCAGTTGACCGGCGCGCTGATCGACGGCATCTCGGTCGTCCTCCAGGCCGGCAACCACATCGACCGCGGCGCCGTCCGGGAGGGGAGCTTCGCCGACTTCCGCTACGCCCGGCAGCGCAACAGCCCGCCGTCGGTCGAGATCCACCTCATGCCGCCGAGCGGACCACCCGGCGGCGCGGGCGAGTTGGGCGTCCCGGCCGCCTCGGCGGCGGTCGCCAACGCGTACGCCCGGGCGACCGGCACCAGCCCGCGCTCGTTCCCGATCGACTTCTGAGCGCTCGCCTCCTGAGCGCTCGGCCTCCGAGCGCTCGACCTCCGAGCGCTCGACCTCCGACCACTCGACCTCTGAGCGCTCGACCTCTGCGCGTCCCCTGCGTTCAACCGACCCCCGAAGGGCGCAACTCCCCATGCCCAGCCACACCTTCGTCCTCAACGGGCAGCCCGTCACCGTCGAGGCACCGGACGACATGCCGCTGCTCTGGGTACTGCGCGACAAGCTCGGCGTCACCGGCCCCAAGTACGGCTGCGGGGTCGGCGTCTGCCGCGCCTGCACCAGCCACCTGGACGGCGAGGAGTTCCAGCCGTGCACGATGGCGGTCAGGGACTGTGCCGGGCGCAGCGTCACCACCATCGAGGGGCTGGCGGACGGCGACACCCTGCACCCCGTCCAGGAAGCCTGGCTCGCCTGCGACGTCGCCCAGTGCGGCTTCTGCCAGCCCGGGCAGATCATGACCGCGGCGGCCCTGCTGCGCCGCACCCCGGCCCCGACCGACGCGGACATCGACCAGATCCAGAACATCTGCCGCTGCGGCACCTACCCCCGCATCCGCGAGGCGATCAAGCAGGCCGCCGCCCGCCAGGCCCCGTAGCGGTCCGCCCCGCCCGGCGGTGCGGGCGGGGCGGACCGGTTCAGCGGGCCGTCAGCACGCGCGCAGCCCGTTGTGGAAGAGCCAGTTGCCGTCCGCGTAGGCCCCGTAGACGAACGCGGTGCCGACGTACGGATCGCCGTTCGGGTGGGACGCGGAAGTGATCCGGTACCACACGTTGCCCTGGTTGTTGATGTCCACACCCCTGATCCAGCAGTCGGGGGAGATCCAGTCCCCGGACCAGCTGAAGGACTGCAGGGTCAGGTCCTGGGTGACCTTGGTGGTCCCCCAGGACGAGTTGTACAGGCCCACTCCGTGACCGCTGGGGTGGTCGTGGAGGAAGTACACCCCGTCGGCGGACGCGCTGCCCGCCGCCAGGCCGACGCCACCGGCCGCCAGCACCGCCACGGCCGCGAAGGTTGCGACGGTCGCGCCGCGCCGCCCGAGCCTGTGGAGGAGTCCCTTGCGCATGTCGATTTCCCCTGTCGTTGTCGTCTGTCGTTGTCGTCCCGTTGGCCGGTCGCCGTGACTGCGACGGCGGGGACAGCTGACCCGACCACCTGCGGTGTTCGGTACCGCCTGACGGAAACTGACAACAGCTGACTGCGGCGACGGGCCGGCCCGGGAGCCGCCTTCCGCCGGGATCGTTCAACCGATGTCCGAACACCGCCGTCACGCGTCGCTATGATCCGTACGCGACAAGCGAGGAGCGGTGCCGGGGGATCTGACACCGTCTGACAGCGGGGGGCGTCATGGCGGAGCGGGAGTCACGACCGGGAGGCCCTGAACGCGTGAGAGCGGCCGAGGACTTCGCCGCCGAGTTGCGCAGGCTGCGCCGGGAGGCGGGCCAGCCCTCCTTCCGCACCATGGCGAGGAAAGCCGGCTCGATCTCCCACACCACCCTGTACGAGGCGGCCTCCGGGTCGAGGCTGCCGTCCTGGCCCACGACGAGGGCCTACGTCCAGGCCTGCGGCGGCGACGAGGCCGAGTGGCACCGCCGCTGGATGTCCATCACCGACGAGAGCCCGGCCGCGGACGCGGACACCCGGCCGGTGGTGCCCCCGCCGGCGGCCACTCCCGCCGAGAGCCCCGTGGAGCCGCCGACCTCACGCGCCTCCGGGAGCACCGGACTGCCGCTACACCGTCACCGCCTCTGGACCCACGCGGTCAGCCTGCTCGTCGGCACGCTGCTCGGAGCCTGCGGCACGCTCGGTCTGGTCGCCTTCCGCGGCCCCGTCGCGCAGTCCGCACTGCCGCAGGACTGCCCGGTCGGCGACGCCGCCACCCGTCGGCCCGCCGAACCGGAGGCCGGCTCGGCCGCCCACCCCGCCCCTCCCGGTCCGTTTCCGGCGACGGACCGCACGGCGACCGCCGGCCCGGCTCCCTCCTGGGTGTCCCGGCCCGCCTTCGACCAGCAGATCCTCTCCGGCACCGACGTCGTCCTGCCCGTCCTCTCGCCGGTAACCCGGGGGGACGCCCTGATCGTGACGATGATGCTGACCAGCACCTGCCCCGGAAAGGTGACGGTGACGGACACCCAGGGCGACAGGTTCGGAATCGTCGGGGACGTGACGGACTCGCTCCGGCACCGGGTGCTCGTGCTGGCCGCCTTCGGGGTCCCCGCGCTGACCACGGCGGACGCGATCCACGTGTCCTACCCGCACTCCAGCAAGTACCACGTCGCGGTGGACGAGTTCCGCGGTGTCTCCGCCGCCCGGGGTAGCGCCCACGCCTCCGGCGAGAGCGGCGGGACCGCCTTCACGACCAGCGCCGGCCCGCTCGACTGCACCGCCGGCGACCTGCTGGTGGGCACGGTGGGCACCAACACCGGCACCGCCCCCGAGTTCAGCCCCGGCTGGACCACCCTCCCGGTGCTCCGGCTCTCCTCCTACCGCCTCACCACCGCCCACCAGGTCGCGACGGACTCCGGTCGCTGCGCCGCGACCGGACAGACCACCGCGCAGTGGGGCGCCGTCCTCGCCGCCTTCCACTGACCGGACGCGTTGCCGCCCCGGGCCTGCGCCCCGGCCCCCGCCGGAGCGGCTCAGACCTTGCGCGGGTCACGGCCGAAGAAGGCGGCCAGCCGGTCGTAGGGCGGCGCGTCCTCGGGAACGGTCACCTCGGGGCCGAAGGCGCGGCCGTCCTCCTCGCTCCCGCGGTACTCGGGGCGCAGCGCGCCGCGGCCCCAGGCGAGCGAGGCGCGGGCCACGTCGTGGTCGAGGCCCGCCGTGGACTGGCCGGTGGCGCGGGCCAAGTCCCAGCCGTGGACGGCGAACTCGGCGATCTGCTGGTCCACCGGGAAGCGTGCGGGCAGCGTGCCGCCCCCGGGGATCTCGATGGTCCCGGAGAGGTCCCCGGCGTTCCGCCAGGCGGCGACCAGCTCCTCGGCACCGGCCTCGAACGCGTGCAGCCAGTCGTCCTCGACCCGCTCGAAGGGCTGCGACCAGTCCGGGTTGCCGCCGTTCGCCCGGACGGTGAACTGCCGCAGGTCGTGGAGGAGATGGCTGATCAGGTCGGCGACGTCCCAGGAACGGCAGGTCGTCGGGTGACCGGCCTGCTCGGTGCCGGCGCCGTCGATCAGGCCGGCGGTCTGCGCGAGCGCCCGGGCGAGCAGGTCGATCGGGTCTTCCGCTGCGGTCATGGCGACACCTCTTCGGGGCTGGGACATGTGCTCGGACCGGCCGATCGTAAACGGGACCGCCGCCACCGGCCCGGCGCGACACCGCGCCGGGCCGGTGGCCGGATCCCCGTGCCCGCCCCCGGGCTCAGCGGGTCAGGACGCGAACCCGCCGTCCACGGCGATCTCGGCGCCCGAGATGTAACGGCCGTCCTCGCCCGCGAGGTGGGCGACGGTGGCGGCGATGTCGGCGCCGCTGCCGTACCTGCCGAGCGCGGTCAGGCCCGCCTGGAACTCCGCCGACGGACCGTCCGCCGGGTTCATCTCGGTGTCGATCGGCCCGGGGTGGATCACGTTGACGGTGATCCCCCGCGGACCCAGCTCACGGGCCAGCGCCTTGGTGAGCCCGATCGTCGCGGCCTTGCTGGCCGCGTAGAGCGAGGCGCCGGGGAAGGCGACGCGCTTGGCGATGCAGCTGCCGATGGTGACGATCCGCCCGCCCTCGGTCAGGTGGGCGCCGGCGGCCTGGGCGAACAGGAACGGCGCCCGGACGTTGACCTCCAGGACCCGGTCCACGTCGTCCAACGCCAGCTCCTCGATCGGGCCGAGCACGCCGACGCCCGCGTTGTTCACCAGGATGTCGAGGCGCCCGAAGCGCTCGGCCACCGCCTCCACGACATCCCGGACGGCCTGCGGGTCGGCGCTGTCCGCACGGACCGCCCAACCCCGCCGGCCCATCGCCGTGATCTTCGCCGCGACCGCCTCGGCCCGCTCGGCGCTGCCCTGGTAGGTCAGCGCGACATCGGCACCGTCCTCGGCCAGCCGCAACGCGACCGCCTCCCCGATCCCCCGGCTGCCGCCGGTCACCAGGGCCACCTTGCCGTCGAGCTTCGCGAACCCGTTCACGGCCGCCGTCGTCACGGTCTCACTCGTCGTCATATCGCTTGAACTCCTTGACTCGTTCTCCGACATGACTCGATCCTCGCCCCATGGGGCCCGCGAGTCCGGCGGCATTCGGACATCGCGTTCAACGTTCAACAACCATCCCGTCCGGGCCGCCCGGGTGGGGCTCGGAGCACTCCAAGGGCGGCCGGACGGTCCGCCTGCCGCCCAGCACCAGCAGGCGCCGCCGCACGACCAGCGGGTGCCGACGCACGCGGCACTCGAAGCAGGCCGAGCGGACGATCGTGCCGAGCCGGTCATTCGACGAGCACGCCGCGAAAGCCCTCCTCAGGGCTGCTGCGGACCGGTCAGGGCCGCCGATCGGGCTACCGGCCAAGGCTGCTGTGGACCGGCCCGACACCCGGCCCCTCGAAATCTCACGGGCCCTCGCCCTCGCGACGAGGACCCGCAGGTCCTCCTCCGGTGGCCCTCGCAACCTCCTCAGGGCGGCCGCACACGGCCGACGTCGATCGGATGTCCACACGCGGACGGTCTACTGCAAGCACAGACCACCCCTTCGAGACCCTGGAGAACCCCCGTGATCAAGCGTGTAGCCGTCGGCATGGCAGCGGCCACCCTGTGCGCACTCGGCGCCGGTGCGGCGGTCGCCAACGCGACGCAGGACAGCACCGCACGACCGACCGCCCACCAGACCTCCATCAGCCCCGATCACCATCGGGCCCCGGCCGCTCCGGCTGCCCCGGATGCCCCGGCTGCCCCGGACATGCCTGCCCAGGGCGCCGTGAACGCCTGGATCAACCACAAGGAACACCGCGCCCTGGCGGGCGACCCGCATCGGAACGCGCTTCCGAACACCGCCGCGTGGGAGTACCGCCCGACCGGGCACCCCGTGACCACGGCAGGCTGGCTCGACAAGCCCCGTGAGTACGACATGTAGTTCGGCACGTCCGCCCCGTCGGTACTGCGGTGCCGACGGGGCGTTTCGTCGCCCCGGCAGTCCTCGCAGCAGCGCCGGCACGCCCCGACACAGCCCGACACAGCCCGACCGCCGGGAGCCGACGGACCGGCGGACCGGCAGGCCGGCGGGCCGCTGCGGCGAATGCCCGCCCCACCGCACAGGCCGAGCCAGGCCGGGCCGCCCCCTGGCCGCGACCGGTGCCATGGCCGCGACCAGGTCCAGGGCTGCGGGCACTCAGCCACTCGGCCGGGTCGAGGGCCGACGCCCTGACGTCGCTGCTCACGCCGCTGAGCCCTCCCCCGCCGCGGTTCGTCGCGTCGTTCGCGACGACGGTCGCGCCGGACGCCCCGGACGCCCCGGCCCCCCAGACGCGCCGGACGCGCCGGAGCGGCCACCCCCGGGAGGGGGCGGCCGCTCGGCACGGGCAGGGTTGACCGACGGAGGCCGGACTGCCAGAAGCCCGCTGCCGGAGACTCACCGTCAGGAGCCTTCTGTCATCCGCGAATTGTCAGAGGCTCAGGGTCTGACCCGGGAAGATGAGGTCCGGGTTCCCACCGATCGTCCTGGCGTTCTTGGCGTGCAGGCTCGCGGTGTCGGTGCCGAACTTGGCCGCGATGTCGCTCAGGGTGTCACCGCTCTTGACGGTGTAGCTGCCACCGGAGGTGTTGGTGCCGGAAGCGGCCGGCTTGGACGGCTTGGCCGCGTCCTGCGAGTCCCTGGGCTGCGGCTTCTGGGACTTCGCGACCGGCCGACCCTTCGCGCCCTGGGCCGGGCCCGCCTGCGGGGTCTGCGCGGGCTTGGTCTGCTGCTGGGTCTTGGGCGTGGCCGCCTTGGGCGCAGCCGCCTTCGGGGCCTCGGCCTTGGCGGCCGGGGCCGAGGTGTCGACGGCCGCCGGAGCGCCGCCCTTGGTCAGGCCCGCCTTGGCGGAGCAGACCGGCCAGGCGCCGGGGCCCTGCGAGGCGAGGACCTTCTCGGCGACCGAGATCTGCTGCGCCCTGGTCGCGTGGTTGGCCTGCGACGCGTACGCGGTGCCGCCGTACGCGGCCCAGGTGGACGAGGTGAACTGCAGTCCGCCGTAGAAGCCGTTGCCGGTGCTGATGCTCCAGTTGCCACCGCTCTCGCACTGGGCGACGGCGTCCCAGGCGGAGGTGGATGCGGCGGAGGCCGAGGTGGCCGTGACGAGGCCGGCCACCGGGAGGGCCGCGACAGCCCCGCCGACCAGCGCCAGGCGGGCGCGGTTGCGGCGCTTGCCCGTGGTGGCGGTGTTGGTGGTGGCGGCGGCAGTCTCGTTACGGAGTGTCATGAAAGTCCTCTCGACAAGCCCCGGGCGGGCAGGCGGAACCAGACCCTTGGCAGGGCCGTCGCGCTCACCTCACTCGACGGGCGGCCACGCACGTGTCGGACGTGCCGTGCCGCCGCGGCCACCCCCGCTCGCCGACGGCCTGTTCGAGCCGGCCGTGTCGGCGGGCACCGCCCTCGCGCCGGGGGTCAGTCGGCGGGCTGTGCGTCGGGGGTGAACCCGGGTGGTGCTCGTTGCACCGCCAATGAAGCTACGGGCCCTCCCGGGCCGCCACAAGCAATTCTTGGACGCCGCAGGTCAGTTGACTGTTACCGGCGGTATCGATCATGAAACCCCATCCGAAATGACCAGGTTTGACCGCATTTTCAAGATCGGATGGTCAATTCCCGTGCCCTCGCTCACATCTGTCCATCCGTAAGTCCGCTCACACCATCAACCCAGAGCGACCGGGAACTGACGCATCGTCACCACCCCTGCCGGAGTTCCCGGTTCCGCGCCGGGCCGGCGTGGCGTCGCCCACAGTCGCTACCCGCCGTGGCCACTCGGTGGCGCAGCGTATGGTGCACGACCGGTCCGTATCCGACGTATCTGATGTGCCTCCGTACGCCGCCACCGCACCCCTCTCGCGCGCCCGCGCCGCCCCTGCCACCGTGCCCGCGCCGCCCCACCGCCCCACCGCCCCCGAGCGGTCCGGCCGAGGACGGGCAGGGAAAGGGGACGGCCGCGCAAGGGCGGGACAGCTGCGCAAGGACGGGACAGCCGGCCGAGGGTGAGGCCCGGCCGGGAACCGTCAGCCCCCGCCGTCCAGCCCCGCGTCCCGCGCGAGCAACGCCGCCTGCACCCGGTTGTCACAGCCCAACTTGGCCAGGATCCGGCTGACGTACGTCTTCACCGTCGCCTCGCTCATGTGGATCCGGGCGCCGGCGTCCGCGTTGGAGAGCCCCTCGCCCAACAGCGCCAGCACCTCCAGCTCGCGCGCGGTCAGCACCTCCAGCCGCCGCCGGGCCGCCGTGCCCCTGGCCGCGACCGGGCCGGTGCGCGTACCGGCCAGCGAGTCCACGATGTGCCGGGTGGCGGCGGGCGACAGGAACGCGTTGCCGGTGGCGGCGGCCCGGACGGCCTGGATCAGCTCGGCCGGCGCGGTGTCCTTGAGCAGGAACCCCGCGCCGCCCTCGGTGACGGCTCGCAGTACGTTGTCGCGCTCCCCGAAGGTGGTGAGGATCAGCGCCCGCGCCCCCGGTA
This sequence comes from Kitasatospora sp. RG8, assembly GCF_017813315.1. Taxonomy (NCBI): domain Bacteria; kingdom Bacillati; phylum Actinomycetota; class Actinomycetes; order Kitasatosporales; family Streptomycetaceae; genus Kitasatospora; species Kitasatospora sp. RG8. The sequence continues at coordinate 104,676 of NZ_JAGIYX010000011.1, read as the reverse complement.
CCACCCGGCGCAGCTCGCCGAGCGCCGTGAGCCCGTCCATCACCGGCATCTGGATGTCCAGCAGGACGACGTCCACTCTGTGCGCCAGGGCGAGATCGAGGGCCTGACGGCCGTCGGCGGCCTCGGCGACCACGTCGATGTCGTCGGCGGAGGACAGGATCATCCTGATTCCGGCCCGGATGAGCGGCTCGTCGTCGGCGACGAGGACTCGGATCACTGCTGGTCATCCCCTCGGTGGTGCGGGTGGCGCTGCTCGGCACCATCCTCACACCTCCTGTACCCGGCCCTTCCCGCGGTCGGGGGTTCCGGCCAGGTTCCCGGTCAAGCCGCCGGCCAGGCCCGCCGGTTCAGGCCGGTCAGCCGGTCAGCCGGTCAGGCCGGTGCGGTCGGCCCGTCTGGTCAGCCCGTCCGGTCGGCCGGTCGGGTCAGCCCGTCCGGTCGGGGCCCCGGTCACGCCCCCGACGGGCCGTCCGGTCAGGACTTCACCGGGTAGTGCTCCTTCTCCACCAGGGCGCCGTCCTTGAAGCAGAGCCGCACGATGTTGTCCTCGCCCCACGTGTCGGTCGTCTCCCCGGAGAGGAAGTAGCGGCACGCCGCTCCCGCCGGCGGGGTCGGGCCGGAGCCCTCGTAGTTCTTGGTGAAGAAGGCGTTGCCGGCGGGCAGGCGCTTCTCCACCTCGGCCTGCGGCGTGCCGACCTGGAGCGAGTCGTACACCGACCGCTTCACGGTCGCCTCGTCGGCGGCACGGACGAAGGAGACCACGCCCCAGGCCAGCAGGCCGCCGACGACGAGCAGGACCAGCAGACCGCCGAGCGCGCAGCCGAGCGCGGGGCTGCGCCACCGCCGTGCGCCGGGCCTGCCGTCGGCCGCCGGCAAGGTGTCCAGCAGCCACGCCTCCGCACCCGCCACCCCGGCCATGGCTCCGTCGCCGCCGACCGCACCCGCCGCTGTGTCCCCCGCCCCGTCCGCGGGCGCCCCGCCCGCCCCCTCGTACGGCAGCACGGCGGCGAGCCGGAACCCCGCCTCCGGTGTGGGCCCGGCGTGCACCATCCCGCCGACCAACCGGGCCCGCTCGCGCAGGCCGGTCAGCCCCTGGCCGCCGCTGACCGCCGTCGCCAAGCCAGCCGCGTGGACACCGACCGGCTCGGGTGCCCGCGGGTTGACGACCTCCACCACCAGCGCGTCCGGCTCGTAGCGCAGGGCGACGGTGATGACCGCGCCGGGCGCGTGCTTGTGCGCGTTGGTCAGCGCCTCCTGGACTATCCGGTAGGCGGCGTGGCCGACGTTGGCGGCCGGCGGGCGGCGATCACCCGCCTCGCTGAAGGAGACCGGCGTCCCGGCCGCGCGGGAGGACTCGACCAGCCGCGTGATGTCGTCCAGTCCCCCCGTCCGCCCGGTGCCGGGCGTCGCTGCGGCTGCCGGCGCCGGCAGCGGGGCGGTCGACTCGTCGTGCAGCACGCCGACCACCTCGCGCAGCTCGCGCATCGCGGCGACGGCAGCCAGCCGCAGCACGCCGACGGCCTCCCGCTGGCGGTCGGTGAGCGTGCGGTCCACCTCCAGTGCCCCGGTGTGGACGGATATCAGGGCGAGCTGGTGGCCCAGGCTGTCGTGCATGTCCTGGGCGATCCGGTGCCGCTCGCGCAGCCGGGCCTGGTGCGCAACCATGACCCGCTCGCGCAGCAACTGGTCGTTGCGCTCGCGCAGCGCGTCCAGCAACGCCCGGCGCTGCGCCCGGTAACGGCCCCAGAGCGCGGGCAGCACGGCGAGCAGCAGGAACCCTCCGAGCGAGAACCCGATCATCAGCTTGACCGGCGCCGCCCCGATGTCCTTGACCACGCCGACGGCCGTCATCAGCAGGAACCCGCCGGTGAACGAGCCGGCCAGCACGCCGACCCGCTTCACCCGGGCCCCGGCCGACCAGCCGGCGCAGACCAGCAGCGGCAGCGGCCCTGCGGCCCAGCCGCTCGCGGCGGCGGTGAGCACCAGGACGGTCGCCGGCAGCCCGCGCCGGAGCAGGAAGAGCACGGCGGTGGCCGGTCCGGAGAGCAGGAAGAGGCCGGAGTCGCTACCGGCTTCGAGCGGCATCGCCAGCGCGCCCAGCAGCAGCGCGCCGCCGACCTCGCGCACCACCAGCCCGGGCCGCCAGGGCCCGGGAAACGCCGTCCGTACCGCCTTCGACCAGGCCTTCGCCAGTGCATCCACCCGTCGAGGCTAGCGAAGCCGCCTCACCGGGCGCCTTCACCCTTCGTCTAGATCCACCCCCGACGAAAGTCGCGTCCGCTCACCTGACGAAAGTCGCGCCCCGGCCCCGGCGGCCCCTGCGGCCACCGCCCCGGCAACCCCTGCGGCAACCGCCACGGCAACAACCACCCCGACCGGCCGCCCGCCCCGACCGGCCCGCCTCACCCGTACGCACCGCCCGCCCCGACCGGCCCGCCTCACCCGTACGCGGTGAGCAGCAGCGCCACGTCGTCCACCCGGTGCGTGGAGCCGACCTCGTGCAGCAGCACCTCTGCCAGCCGGTCCAGCCCGTCCCCGGCGTGGCCCGCCACCCCGGCGGTGCGCTCCAGAGCGGCCCGCAGCCGGTCCACGCCCTCGTCGATCGGCACGGCCGGGTCCTCGACCAGGCCGTCCGTGTAGAGCGCGAGCAGCGATCCCCGGGACAGCCGCAGCTCGGTGACCGGGTACTCGGCCGTCTGATCGACCCCGAGCAGCGGCCCGCCCGCGACGTACAGCGCCTCGGTGTGCCCGTCGGGGTGGCGCAGCACCGGCGGCAGGTGTCCGGCGCGGGCGATCAGGGCGCTGCCGTCGGAGGGGGTGAAGCGGATCAGACAGCTGCTGGCGAGCAGCCCGGGGTCGAGGTCGAGCAGCAGCTGGTTGGTGCGGACGAGCACCTCGTCCGGCGGGTGGCCGCCGGTGGTGAAGGCCCGCACGGCGCTGCGGAGCTGGCCCATGGTGGCGGCGGCGCCGACGCTGTGGCCCTCGACGTCGCCGATGACGAGTGTGAGGTCGCGGCCGGTGACGATGGCGTCGTACCAGTCGCCGCCGATCTCCATGCCCTGGGTGCCGGGCAGGTAGCGGGCGGCGATCCGGACGTCGTCCAGCCGCGGCAGCCGGTGCGGCAGCAGGGCCTGCTGGAGGCCGCGGGCGAGCGCGAACTCGGCGTCGTAGAGCCGGGCGCGCTCCAGCGCCTGGGCGATGAAGCCGCCGAGGGCGGTGAGCAGGCCGCGCTCCTCCAGCGTGAACGCGCGGGGCTCGTCGAAGCCGATGATGCAGCTGCCGACCGGGTGGCCGGAGGCGATCAGCGGCAGGAAGGCCCAGGCGCGCATCTCGTCCAGGGCGATGCCGGGGTAGGCGGCCGCGAGGTCGTGGATGGACTCGAAGAAGATCGGCGTGCCGGTGCTGAGCGCCTCGGCGCCGGGGACGCGGGCGCCGATCGGAGTGCCCTCGAAGCGGTCCAGGAACCCGTCCGGGTAGCCGCTCTGCGAGATCAGGTGCAGACGCTTGTCCCGGACGGCGTAGATGGCCAGCTCCTGGCCGCCGAAGGCCGGCAGGATCTCGTCCGCGACGGCGCGGCAGACCTCCTTGACGGTGACGGCCTCGGTGAGCGCACTGGCGAGCTGGAGCAGGTGGTACATGCCGCCGACGCCGGTCCGGACGCCGGGCGGGGGTTCGGTCGGCGGCTCGGCCGCGCCGGGCGGCGGCTCGGCGGCGACCACCCGGCCGGTGACGCCGTGGGCGTCGGGGTAGAGCGAGAAGGCGAACCAGTCGTCCGGCGGGCGGGCCGCCAGGAACGCGGTGGGTTGCTGGGAGAGCATCGCGGCCCGGTAGCGGTTCTCGTACACCGGGTCGGACAGCCAGGGCAGCGCCTCCCAGGGGTGGAGTCCGACCAGGTCCTCCCGCCGGGTGCGCAGCAGCAGCTCGACGCTGCGGTTGGCGTAGGTGATCCGGCCGTCCGGGTCGAGCGAGAAGACGCCGTCGCGCAGGCGTTCCACCGCGGCGGCCGCAGCGGTGCCGGTCCGGGTGTCGAGGACGGCGCCGACCAGGTGGGTGCGCACCTCCGGGCCGCCCTCGGGGACGCGGCCCCAGAGCTCGACGGGGTACGGGTGGCCCTCCCGGTCCAGTACCCGGACCCGGGCGGCCAGCACCCGGCCCTGGTCGAGGGCGGCGCGGGCGGCGGACCGGAACTCCGGCAGGTCGCCGGGGGCGATCCGGGTGGTCAGGCTGGCCACGCGGCCGTCGAACCCGGCGGGGTCGAGGCCGAAGATCTCGCAGAACTGGTCGTCGACGGAGAGCGCCCCGGTGGCCACGTTCCAGTCGAACAGCCCCACCCGGGTGCTCGGCGGGGTCGCCGGCACCAGCTCGACGACGGCGGTGTCGCCGTTCGGCTCGACGGGGTGCCCGTCCGCCTCAAGGGCCGCCAGCTCGGCCGCGAGCCGGTCGGCCGCCGCGCCCAGGTGCCGCCGCGCGTTGTCCGGCACCCCCTCGTCGGAGGCCGCCCAGAGCACGCTGATCACCCCGTACCGTTCCTCGCCCGCGGTGACCGGCACGCACGCCGAGGCGAAGTCGTACGGCATGCCGACGGCGAGCTGCGGGAAGCGCCGCATCGTGTCCTCGGTGTCGGACAGCGTGATCATCCGCCCGGTGCGGTAGCTCACCGCCACCGGCAGCGGCCCGGCCGCGGCCACCCGGCGGAACGCGCTGACGATGGACAGCGGCACGCCCGCGATCGTGCAGAGCACCAGCGACCGCCGGTCGCGCGAGCGCAGGTACGCCATGCCGCCGTAGGCATCGGTGCTGCCGATCGCGTTCCGGACGGCGGTGGCGAGCAGCGCGTCGCGCTCGTGCGCCGCCCTGGCGGCGGCATCGCTCTCCCGGGGGCGGTGCGCGTCGGGTCGCGCCGCCCGGGCACCGCCGGTCACGTGCGGACCGGCCTGGTCCGCTGGCAAGCCCTGGCGCATTCTCCCTTGCTACGCCCGGGTCAAGGGACTGTCAAGGCGAGCCCGGGACCGGCTCCGGCGTGCCCGGCGCCCCCGCCTGGGCCAGCATGGTCACCATGGCGCACAGCCGGCCGGGCCCGACCACCGTCGTCAACCTCAAGGGTCACCGCGACGACCCCGCGTACGCCGACGTCGTCTACGTCGGCCGCGCGATGCACCGCGGCGGCTGGCACCTGCCCGAACACGCGCTGCACTGCCCCTTCCGCCCCGGCCCGGACCTCACCCGCGAGCAGATGCTCGCCGACTACCGCGCCTACCTGCTGGCCCGTCCCGAGCTGCTCGCCCTGGTCCCCTCCCTCCGCGGCCACCGCCTCGGCTGCTGGTGCGTCCCCCTCCCCTGCCACGCCCAGGTCCTCGCCGACCTCGCCGACCACGGCACGCCGTAGCGTTCAGAGCGCCCGAGGTCGATCTCCACCGGGAACGGCACCGTCGCCCTCACCGTGCCGGTGAACACCTCACCGTCGCGGTAGGCGCAGCCCGCCGGATCCAGAATCGACGTGTGGACGACGGGGGCGTCCGATGCCGCCTGCTCGACCCTCCAGTAGAACGGGATGCCGGCCTTCGCGTACTGATCCACCTTGACCACCCGGTCGGTGGTCTCCGAGCCCGGCGGGACGACCTCCACGACCAGCGCCACGTGCTCGGGCCTGGTGGGGGCGATGTCGATGGTGTCCGCCCGGTAGACGACCACGTCCGGGCGGCGGTTGTTCAACGGCACGTCCTGCAACCGGACGTCGAAGTCCGTGTCGGCGTTCCACTCGACGCCACCGGCCCGGTCCAGTGCGTTCGCCAGGAGACGGGCCAACCGGTTGTGGCGCTCGGAGGCGCTCGGGCTCACGACCACCATTCCATCCACGATCTCGATGCCCGCGCACTGCTCCTCTGACCAGGAGTCGTACTGCTCGCTGGTGACCCGCCGGTGCATCCACGCGGGTGCGGTGATCTCGGCGCTCACGGCCTGCCTCCCCGGAGCCTGTTCGACGGACTGGTGCCGCGCGGCACAGCCTACTGTCACGGGCTGACGGAGCGGCGCCGCCGGACGGGCGCCTGCGAACCGTTCGGGCGGCCTTCGATATCCTCCCTCGGACAGGGCGGCGCAGCGGCCGCCCAGGGGGAAGTGAGTAGCGAAGATGCAGCCGGCCGGGTCCGACCGTTCCGAAGCGCGTGTGCCCGAGCAGGCCGGGCGGCCCGACGGGGACGCCGGGGCTTCGTGGCAGTGGGACGGCGAGGAGGACGGAGGGTCGGAGGCGCCGGAGGACGTGGTGAGCGGGGGCGCCGGGGAGGACGGCGGGCCCCTGCTGAGCCGGCGGCGGCTGCTGACCGGGGCCGGGGTACTGGTGGCGGGCGGGGCACTCTGGGCGTTCACCCGCGCGGGTGGCGGGGCGGACCCCGCGCCGCCGAGGCCGCGGCCGACCCGGCTGGCCGGGCCGGAACCGCTCTGGACGTACCGGGGCCCGGAGGCGATGACGCCCGAGCGGCTGAGCGACCGGCCCTCCCGGCCGGTCTTCCTCTCCCGTTCCGGACTCCAGGTGCTCGACCCCGCGACCGGCACCCCGTTGCGCACGCTGGACTTCGCCCTGCCCAAGACGGACTGGCCGAGCGACGTCGAGCTGTCGAACGGCCGCGTGGTCATCAGCGGCGACCGGGTGTACACGGCCTCCAACGGCCACGTCGACAGCCGCCACCTCACCGACCCGGCCTCGGAGTGGAGCCTGCCGCTGCCCGAGGAGCTGGGCACCGGCATCACGCTGCTCGGCTGCGACGGCGACCTCGTCTACGGGCGGGCCATGCCCCGGCCGTACAACGGGAACGACAACCTGTTCGCCGTGCGCTACCGCGAGAACGTGGTGGCGTGGGCCCGCCCGTCGACGGGCTCCGAGCGGCCGCTCACGCCGCTGACCGCGGTCGGCGGCCGCGTCCCCTTCTTCGACACCTCGGCCGCCGGCGCCCACCTGACGCTGCTGGAGACCGCCACCGGCAAGCGGCTCTGGGAGGTGCCGGTCGAGGTGGGCCTGAACTGGGCCGTCGCCGACACCGAGCACATCTACGCGCCCGCCGGCACGGCCGGTCTCCGGGCCTTGCGGCTGGCCGACGGCGCCCCGAGCTGGTCGGTGGCGCCCGGACCGAACGAGGAGTGGCGCCTGCTGCCGCCGGTCGGCGACGGCACCCGGGTCTACGTGCCCCGCGACGACGGTGTGGTCACCGCGTACGCCGCGGCCACCGGTGCCAGGCTCTGGGTGCACCGGCTGCCGTTCCGGCTGGACCGCCGCAGCCGCCCGCTGCTGGCCGGGCCGACGCTGTTCGTGCCGGGGCCGGCCGCGTCCGGCGTCTGCGCGCTCGACGCCGCGACCGGCGAGGAGCGGTGGACGTTCCGGGACTCCGGGCCGGGCGTGGACGTCTGGTCGCTCTCCAACGACGCCCAGCGCCTCTACGCCGGCCACGACGACGTCCTGCACGCCCTCCCCCTCCCGTGACCCGTTGACCGTGACCGCGTTGCCCGTGACCTCCGGGTGCCCGCTCCTGGCCCCCGGCCGCCACTCGTGACCCCGGGGCCGCCCGGCCGGCCGGTGCCGGGGCAGGATGGGCGGATGCAGGTACACCCGATCTCGCCCGACCGGCTCGCCGAGCTCCTCGCCGACCGCATCACCGAGCTCCCCGGGGCCGGGGAGCGGTGGCTGCGGGTGGCGGTGGACGGTGCCGCGGCGGCGCGGCCCGGCGAACTGGCGGACGCCCTGGTGGAGCCGCTGCGGCTGCGCGGGCGCCCGACGCTGCGGGTGTCCGCGGCGGGTTTCCTCCGCCCGGCCTCGGTGCGGCTGGAGTACGGCAAGCAGGACGCGGACGCCTTCCACGACCTGTGGCTGGACGACGGGGCCCTGCTGCGCGAGGTGCTGGACCCGCTGGAGCCGGGGGGCAGCGGCCGCGTCCTGCCCTCGCTGCGCGACCCGGTGACGGACCGTTCGACCCGCGCCCCCTACACCGAACTGGCGCCCGGCGGAGTGCTGTTGCTGGACGGCGCGCTGTTGCTCGGCCGCTGGCTCCCGCTGGAGCTGACCGTCCACCTGGCGCTCTCCCCGGCCGCGCTGGCCCGCCGTACCCCGCCCGGGGAGCAGTGGACGCTTCCGGCCTTCGCCCGCTACGAGGCCGAGACCGTCCCCGCCGACCTCGCCGACGTCATCGTCCGGGTCGACGACCCCCGCCACCCGGCCCTGGTCGAGCGCCCGTAGACCGGGCCTCGGGCGCGGGGCCGCGCTGGCAGTACGGACACCAGAACGCCACCCGCTCCTGCGGCGGCGTCCCCTGCTGCGCCGTCAGCACCAGCGTGCCGCAGCGCGGGCAGGGGCGCCCGGCGCGGCCGTAGACCCAGTGCTGGTGGCCGCGGCGGGTGTCGCCGGTGGTGACGTGGCCGTCGCGCAGCCTGTTGGCGTCGAGGAGCTGTCGGGCGCGCTCCACCAGCCGGTCGGGGCGCGGCAGTTCACCGACCGGGGTCCACGGGGTGACGCCGGCGAGGAAGCAGAGTTCGTTGGCGTAGACGTTGCCGATGCCGGCCAGGTTGCGCTGGTCGAGGAGGGCCTCGGCGACCGGCCGACCGGGGTGCGCGAGGAGCCGGCGGACGGCCTCCGCCTGGTCCCAGTCCGGGCCGAGCAGATCGGGCCCGAGGTGTCCGACGGCGCGCTGTTCGTCGGCGGTGCGCAGCAGTTCGACGACGGGCAGCCGGTAGCCGACCGCCGTCCCCTCCTCGGTGCCGAGGACGGCGCGGATCTGCCAGGCGGGCCCGCCCGCCCAGCGCTCGCCGGGGCGGTAGACCTCCCAGCGGCCGTCCATCCGCAGATGGGTGTGGAGGGTGAGGCCGCCTTCGAGGCGGGTGAGCAGGTGCTTGCCGCGCGGGGCGACCTCCAGCACCCGCCGACCGGCGAGCCCGGCGGTGGCGTGCGCGGGCACCCGCAGGTCCGCGGTGGTCAGCACCCGGCCGGCGAGGGTCTCGTGCAGCCGAGCCGCCGCACGGTAGACGGAGTCACCTTCTGGCATGTGTCCATCCTCTCCCGCCGGCGCCCCGGCGCGCATCGGCGGGCCGGTGGCCGGTACACCGCGGGGCGGTGCGGTCAGCCGGCCGCCGCGGGCGCCGGCCGGTCGCGGACCACGACGACCGGGCACGGGGCGTGCTCGGTGAGGTGCCGGCTGACGGAGCCGAGCAACGCGCCGGAGAAGCCGCCGAGGCCGCGGCTGCCGACGACGACCAGAGCGGCGCCGGCGGCCGACTCCAGCAGCGCCTGGGCGGCGTTGCCGGGCACCACGGCCTCGGTGATCCGCACCCCTGGGTCGTCCCCGACGACCTTGGTGACGGTCTCGGAGAGGGTCCGCCCGGCCAGCTCCTCGGGGTTGAACCCCTCGGCCGGGGGCATGCTCAGCCCGGCCCAGCCGTAGAAGGCGGGGTACTCCCAGGCGGCGATCGCGGTGACACTGCCGCCCACCAGCCGGGCGTAGTCGACGGCCCAGCGCAGCGCGTGCTCCGAGGCGGGCGAGCCGTCCACGCCGACGACGATCCGGGGGGTGGCGCTGTTGGCCATGCCGCTGCTCCTTGTTCGAGTGCTACCTCGGCTTCACCAGCCTCTGTCTCCCAGAACATAGATCAAAAGGGATATTCCACCACTGATTGCCACACCGGGAGCGCCGAACGCTTTCGAAGTCTGTGCGATCCTGACCGGATGGCGAGGAACAGGCCGAAGAAGCCGCATCTCACCCCCGGATTCGCCGGGACCCTGTCGGCGCCGGAGCGGGCGGAGGGGGACGCGAGCCCCGTTCCCGCCCGGTCGCCGGTCGCCGACCGCGGGTTCACCGATGCGGCCGGCTGCCGCTGGACGCTGGCCCGGGGCCCGCTGGACCCGCGACGGGCCAAGCGGCTGGCCGTGAGCGCCGACCTGATGTCCATGGGCGAGGCCTACGACGACGAGCAGGAGCGCTGGTTCCCGGCGTTCCTCCCCGAGGCGGACCGCCCGGGCGCCTGGCTGGAGGCCGGCAGCCGGTACGACGTCGACGAGCTGCTGTCGTACCTGGCCTACGAGTTCACCGACCAGGACGGCCGGACGCTGCTCTACATCCAGACGTTCTGCTGAGATCCGGACGCTCTGCTGAGCCCGGCCCGGGCCGGGGCATGGTTCTGGCGGGTGCGCGGGCCCCATCACCCACGCACCCGCCAGGGATTCAGGCGGCCGGAGCCGCGTCAGGCCCGGTAGGCGGCCCAGGAGTTGGACATCCTGGCGACCTGACCGGGGGTGAACTGCGTCATGCAGGAGTCGTACGTGTAGTCCATGAAGTTGTGGATCGGGTCGACGCCGGTCGCGGTGCAGGTGTCGCGGCCCGCGGGGCACTGGTAGGCGGCGCTCTTCTCGGCCGGGGTGTCGGAGACGTAGTCGCCCTGGCCGCTGCAGCCGCCCTGGAAGGTGTGGTAGAGACCGAGCCAGTGGCCGACCTCGTGGGTGGCGGTGTCACCCTCGTTGTAGTTGGCGGCCGAGCCGCCGGGGAACGAGGAGTCGAGGATGACGACGCCGTCGTCGCTCGGGTTCCCCTTGTAGGAGCTGGGGAACGTCGCCCAGCCGAGCAGCGACTGGCCGAGCTTGGCGGTGTAGAGGTTGAGGGCGTTGGCGCCGCCCTTGCGCAGCGAGGTCTTCATCGCCTTCTCGGCCGAGGAGCCCGGGGTGATGCCGTTGTACCAGGTCCCGTTGTCGGTGTAGTCGGTGCCGACGAGCTGGAACTGGAACTGGCTGGCGGTGTTGCCCGCCCCCTGGCCGCTGTAGGCGGCGTTGAGCACGGAGATCTGCTTGCTGATGTCCGTCGAGCTGAGCTTGCCCGTCGTCCCGGAGTGGACGACGTGGACGTACACCGGGATGGTGGTGGTCGCGGCCAGCGTGCCGGGGGCGAGCAGCGTACTGCCCTGGGAGGAGCTCGCCAGCTTGGCCACCCGGGCCTGGAGGTCCGCGTCCATGGCCTTGGCCTGGGCGTCGGTGACGGCGTTAGGCTCCTGGCCGACGGCGCTGCCCGCGGGCTTGCGGGCGCCCGCGTCCTGGCTCTGCGCACCGTCACCGCCGACGCACTGGCCGGCCGGGGCCTGGGCGGCGGCGGTGGAGAACGAGGCGGGTGCGGCGAACTGGGTGAGCCCGAGCGCGGCGACGAGGGCGGCGGCGCTGAGGAATCTGCGGGAAACGCTCGAAGGGACGCGGGCAGAACGACGCATCTGCGCTCCTGAGGGGGAGTTGTGGGGGGTGGCGGCCGTTTGGGGGAGCCGCCGAGCCAAGGCTACGCAGGGCCGCGTGTACGCGTCAGTTGTCTTCCAGCCTGAAAGTTCTGACGACAATTCGGACATAACCCGGAAGCCTGATCGATCGACACCGGTCACAGGTGGAGCATTTCCCGTGTCGCGCGATCGCAGCGATGACCCCGAGTTGTCCGAAAGTTGACACCCCGTCCGCCCCGGAAAGCCCCGGCAGGCCCCGGAGGGCCACCCGGACGGGTCGGCGGGCGGCCCCGCACCGCCTCGCCGAGACTACGACGCCACGAAGACGATCTCCCGTAGGGCACGCGCACCGGCCCGGTCGAGTACCACGGCCGACGCACAGCCGGCCGGCGGCTCCCCCGCACCCGCCAGCCTGCGGCGCAGCCGCCGGGCGGACTCGCGGTGCCTCGCGAAGGCGTACGCGGAGACCCGCTGCCCGCGGGCGTGCTGACCGTCCCTGGCCTCGTCGGCGCTGGCGTCCAGCAGGATCAGGTGCACCCGCCGCCCCTGCCGGGCCGCCGCCCGGACGAGCCAGCCCCGCACCCAGGGCAGCGCCCCGCAGTCGTGCACCGCGAGCGGGCCGCCGCCGAGCACCGCGCGGCGCAGCCGCCGGTAGTGCGCGGCCCGGACCAGCGGCCGGTAGACGAAGTACGGCAGCCAGCCGGGCAGCCGGGCCGCGTACTCGGCCCGCACCTGCTGGGAGTCGACCAGCCGGGCGGTGATGCACCGGCGCATCAGGGTGCTCTTGCCGCTGCCGGGCAGGCCGGAGACGACCAGCAGGTCGTCGGCCCGGTAGTGCAGCGCGGCCGGCGCCGGCCCGGGACCGCTCTGCCGCAGGTCGTGCAGTCCGCGCGGGCGCAGCACCGGGCCGGGCGGACCGGGCGGGCCGCCGGCCCTCGCCGGGGCGCCTCCGCCGGCGGATCGCGGCACGGGCACCTGGGCCCCGGGCAGGCCCGCTCCGGACAGTCCCGTGCCGGTGGGCCCCGCCCCCGGCACCGTCGTCTTCGCCACCGGCACTCCCCCCTGACTCCCCGGCCTCCGCCTTTCGAAGGAGCCTGCCCTCCTCCAAGAGGAAGTAAAGACTAGTGGTCAGCGGCGGTCCGGCCGAGTCCCTTCACCGTCCGCTCACAGCACCGCGCCGCCGCCACCCGGGCACCGGCGCCCGGCGACGCCGGGCCTGCGACGGGGGTGACGGCGGCGACGGGGGTGACGGGGGCGCCCCGGGGCGACGGCAGCGCGGCGGACGTCCGGGCCGGTCAGCCCAGCTGCGGCGCGACCCGGGAGGCGATCAGCTCCAGGTGGTCCAGGTCGTCCAGGTCGAGGATCTGGAGGTAGACGCGCCCGGTGCCGACGGCGGCGTAGCGGCCGAGCTTCTCCACCACCTCGTCCGGCGTGCCGGCCAGGCCGTTGGCCTTCAGTTCGCCGACCTCGCGGCCGATCGCGGCGGCCCGGCGGGCCACCTCGGCGTCGTCCCGGCCGACGCAGGCGACCAGGGCATTGGAGTACACCAGGTCGTCGGGCTGCCGGCCGGCCTGCTCCACGGCGGCTCGGACGCGCCCGAACTGGGCGGCACTCTCCTCCACCGAGGTGAACGGCATGTTGAACTCGTCGGCGAAGCGGGCGGCCAGCGCCGGGGTGCGGGTCGGGCCCGTGCCGCCGACCAGGACGGGGATCCGCTCCTGGACGGGCTTGGGCAGCGCCGGCGAGTCGGTCAGCCGGTAGTACCGCCCCTCGAAGTCGAAGGTGTCGCCGGCCTTGGTGTTCCAGAGGCCGGTGACGATCGCCAGCTGCTCCTCCAGCCGCCCGAACTTCTCCTTCGGGAAGGGGATGCCGTACGCGGTGTGCTCCTCCTCGTACCAGCCGGCGCCGAGGCCGAACTCGACCCGGCCGCCGCTCATCGCGTCGACCTGCGCGACCTGGATGGCGAGCACCCCGGGCAGCCGGAAGGTGGCGGCGGTCATCAGGGTGCCGAGCCGGATGGTGCTGGTGTCGCGGGCCAGGCCGGCCAGGGTGATCCAGGCGTCGGTCGGGCCGGGCAGGCCGCTGACAGCGCCCATCTTCAGGTAGTGGTCGGAGCGGAAGAAGGCGCTGAAGGTGCCGAGCTCCTCCGCGGTCCGGGCGACGCGCAGCAGCGTGTCGTAGCTCGCGCCCTGCTGGGGTTCGGTGAAGATTCGAAGATCCATGCGGGCCATTCTGGTACAGAGCATCCCGCGCTCACGGCGGTTCGCCGGACACGGCGGGCGTCGGGGCGGCGAACGGCGGCGGTCCACGGGGTGGCCGGGGCCTCCCCGTGGAGGGTCCCCGGGGGTCCGCGGCGGGGTGGCAAAGGTCTCAGCCGGAGCCGCCCGGAGGGCCGTCCGGCTCGCCTACCGTGGACGGATGTTCGCCACGCCCGACGAGTCCCACCGAGGCTCCCCCGACCAGCCCGCCGGCTGTCCGCTGCCCGGGATCGTCGCGGCCTTCGCGCCGCGGCTCGCCGAGTTCGCCCTCCGGCCCGGCTTCGGCGCCGCGGTCGACCAGCACGCCGCCCAGATCCGCGAGCTGCTGTACGCGCAGGGCCCCGAGCTGCTGCCGCTGCCCCTGGACCGCACGGAGCTCTCGGACTACGCGCTCGGCCTCCTGGACGCGCTCGGCGAGACCGGCCGGCTGGAGCCGGTGGGGTACGACTACGCGGTGCACCGGCTGACCGCGATCTGCTGGCTGGTGCGCGAACAGGGCCTGCTCACGCCCTGACCGGCCCGGACGCGACGGTCCCCCACACGCCCTGACCGGCCCGGACGGAGCCGCCCTGCACGCGTCCTGCAGCGGACCGCCGGACTGGGCCGCCCGGGTGACCCGCCCGCCGGCCACCGGCGGCGTACAGTGGCGGTCCACGGAACGGACGGCGGGGCGGGGCGGTACAGGTGAGCAGGAACGACGCGTCGGGCACGGTCAGAACCGGCCGCGAGCCCAGTGCGGGCGGGCACCGCGCGCTCGTCTGGCGCGAGCTGCCGGAGCGGCCGGCCGCCGCGGTGCTGGTCCTGCACGGCGGCGAGGAGCACAACCTCTCCCGGCCCGGCCCGCTCAACCTGCCCGGCCTGCGGATGTACGGGTTCCTGCGCGCGCTGCGCCACGAGACGACGGGCGCGGGGGTGGCGATCGGCACCGTCCGCTACCGCCACCGGGGCTGGAACGGCGAACGTGCCGACGCCGCCCGGGACACCACCGCCGCGCTCGGCGACCTCGCCGAGGAGCTCGGCCACGTGCCGACCGTCCTGGTCGGCCACTCGATGGGCGGCCGGGCGGCCCTTCGCGCGGCCGGGCACCCGAACGTCACCGGCGTCATCGCCCTCGCCCCCTGGTGCCCGCCCGAGGACCCGTGCGAACAGCTCGCCGGCCGGGACGTGCTGATGCTGCACGGCGACCGGGACAAGGTCACCTCCCCCGCCGAGACCCTCGGCTTCGCCACGCGGGGCCGGGCGGCCGGTGCCCGGGTCTGCGGCTACACCGTGACCGGCAGCGGCCACGCCCTGCTCCAGCGGATCGGCGACTGGCACCGCGCCACCGCCCGCCTCGGCGCCGGACTGCTCGGCCTGCGCGACCTCCCTGCCGAGGTCACCGCCGCGCTCGCCCTCCCGGCCGACTCCCCCGACGCGCTCGCCCTCGCCCTCCCCGCCCACCCCCGCACGGCGCCGCCCCGCCGCCCCGCCCCGGTCCTCCCGACCGACGCCTGAACCGGCGGCGCGGAGTGCGTCGGGCGCCCGGCGGGAATCCTCAGGCGCGCCCCAGGAGCCCGCGCACGTGTGCCTCCACCTGCTCGCGGTCGTAGCCGCGCCACACGATCTTGAACCGGGGCGGCTGCGCGGGCGCCTGCCCGGTCTCCAGAGCGGCGAGGAAGCCGTCGACCTGGCCGCGGTCGTAGCCCCGCCGCACCAGGTCGAAGCCACGGAAATCGGACGGTCCGGACGCTGTCGCCATGGTGCCGACCACCCCTCCACAGGTGCCCCCCGCGAAATCTGATGGAACGCCATCCGCGGTGCTGACTAGATTGTCCGCCATGGTAACGACCTCAGACCCGGCCGACTGGCGCACGGCCAACCGTGCGAACTGGGACGAGCGCGTCCCGATCCACGTCGCCGGCCGCTTCTACGACGTCCCCTCCTTCGTCGCGGGCGGCGACACGCTCCAGGACTTCGAGCTCACCGAGGTCGGCGGCGTCGGCGGGAAGAGCCTGCTCCACCTCCAGTGCCACATCGGGTTGGACACCCTGTCCTGGGCCCGCCGCGGAGCGACCGTCACCGGCCTCGACTTCTCCGCACCCGCCGTGGAGGTGGCCGGCGACCTCGCCGCCAGGATCGGCGCCGGCACCGCCCGGTTCGTCACGGCGGACGTGTACGACGCCGTCGAGGCCCTCGACGGACGGGCCTTCGACATCGTCTACACCGGCCGCGGCGCCCTGTGCTGGCTGCCGGACGTCAACCGGTGGGCGCGGACGGTGGCGGCCCTGGTCGCTCCGGGGGGCTTCCTCTACCTGGCCGAGTACCACCCCGTCGCCGACGTCCTCGCCGAGGACGGCCGCACCGTCGAAGACGACTACTTCCGCCGCAGCCCCATGGTGTTCGACGAGCCCGGCACCTACGCCGACCCGGACGCCGCGACCACCGCCAACCTGACGTACGAATGGCGGCACGGCGTCGGCGACGTCGTCAGCGCGCTGACCGCCGCCGGCCTGCGCCTGGAGTTCCTGCACGAGCACGACGGCGGCCACTTCCGCCTCCCCGACGGGCGGGGCGTCCCGCTGGTCTACTCACTCCGGGCCACGAAGCCGGAGGGCACCACGAAGGCGGGGTGACACCCGCCCCACCGTGCCGGCCGTTGCCCGGCCGTCGTGCGCGCGCCCGCCGTTACACAGCCGATGAGCGGCCGATGGGCGCCCGTGACACGACCGGCCGGGGACCGCGACACCCGCCTCCTACCGTCACTGACGACGCCCCGGCCGAACCCGGCCAGGGGCGGACCACGACGAAGGAGACACACCGCATGACCAGGAGCCGTACCCACCGCTTTGCCGCCCGTCGGGGCCTGGCGGTCTGCGCCCTCACCGGGGCCGCGCTGCTGACCACCGTCACCGGTGGAACGGCCTGGGCCGACGGAGGCACGAAGCCCACCCCGGCCCCGGCCCCGGCGTCCGCCGCCCCCAGCGCGCCCAACGCCCCGGCCGTCAACGGCGCCGCACCGACCGCCGCCCCCCAGCCGTCCCGCCCCGGGGCACCCGCCGTCGCGGGCTCCGGCAACGGCACCGTCACCACCGCCACCCCCGCCGCGCCGGCACCGGCCGGGGGTGGCGCGCCGCAGGTCCGCGAGGTGCCCAAGGGCGCGGCCCAGGCCGGGGACGGCTCCGGCTCGGCCGGCGACTCCGGCCTCATGCTCGTCGGCGGCGGCACCGTGGCCGCCGTCGGTGCCGGGGCGCTGGGCTTCGCCCTCCTGCGCCGCCGCTCCGGTGCGCGCGGCTGACACCGGTTCCGGGCCCTCCGGGCACCCCGCCGTCCCGCCCCCGCACGGTCACGTGCCGGGGTGGGGCGGCGGGCCCCTGCCGGACGACGGGAGGCCTGGAACCGGCGAGGCGGCGGACCGGGCGGCACGGACGGACCCCGCCGGGCACGGCGGTCACCGGACCGGCCGCCGTGGGAGGCGCCCCGGGGCCCACCGCGGGCGCCCGGCCTCCAGGACGGCCGTGGACGGGCTGCGCCGGACCGCCTTCGGCGCGGCCGGCCTTCTCTGCCTCGTCCTCGGCACCACCGTGGCGCTGTCGGGCCGGCACACCCCCGTGGTGCGGGTGGAACCCTCCGTGCACAACGCCGCCGATCCGCCCGCGACGCCCGCGAAGGGCGCCGGCACGGGCACCGGCACGAGCGCACCCGCGGTTCCCGCGAGCCCGCGGCCCTTCGCCGCCTCCCCGCCGACCAGACTGCTCGTCCCGGCGGCCGGCGTGGACGCCCCGGTCGTCGGACTCGGCCTGAACGCCGACGGCACGGTCGAGGTGCCGGCCGCCGACCGGGGCGGCGAGGTCGGCTGGTACCGCAACGGTCCGACCCCCGGCGAGACCGGCCCCGCCGTCCTGATCGGGCACTACGACACCGCGCACGGCCCGGCCGTCTTCCACACGCTGCCGAAGCTCCGCCCGGGCGACACCATCCAGGTCAGGCGGGCCGACGGCAGCACGGTCGACTTCCGTGTCCGCACGCTGTTGCAGGCCTCGAAGGACCAGTTCCCGACCGAGACGGTCTACGGCGACACCGCGGCGCCCGAGCTGCACCTGATCACCTGTGGCGGCCGGATCGGCCCGGACGGCCACTGGACCGACAACATCATCATCCTGGCGGACCTGGCCACCAAGGCCGGGTGAGAGGGGAGGCCGGGGCCGGGCCGGCCGTCGGCGTGTCACGGCCACCCCGGCCACCCTGGCCAGCCCGACCGCCCCGGCCGCCCCCGGTTCCGTCCGCAACCATCCGGGCCGCGGGCGGAACCGGGGGCTCCTGTTCGGACGACCTAGTCACCGTGGACGAACCGGCGCATCGCCGCAGATCAAAAGGGAGGCCACGGACCGTGGCAGCAGCATTGACGGCCCGGCTGCGGGCCGGTGTGCCGTCCCTGGCCGGTGCGGCCGTCGCGACTGCGGGGCTGGCCGCGCTCCTGGCCGGTTGCGCGACGCCCGGCGAGCTGCGGGACAACGGCGTGACGGCGCGGGTGACCCCGCCCCCGGTCCCCCAGCCGCTCTGGCCGGACCTCGAGGCGGCTCCGTCCCCGACCTCACCGCCGGAGGGCAGCGGCCGTGCCACCGAGCCGCCGCCGCAGCCCGTCCCGGACGTCACCGCGCCGGGCCAGGACCTCACGGCGCTCGACCTCCGCGCCCTCCTGGCCAAGGACCCCGGGGTGACGGCCGACGAGCGTCGCGCCCTCGACGGCTGCCCCGGCTGCGAGCTCCGCAGCCCCGAGTTCCGCGACCTCACCGGCGACGGACGGCCCGAGCTGGTCACCGCGGTCGGCACGGCCACGGCGGCGGTGCTGCACGTCTACACCCTGACCGGGGACCGCGTGCTGCCGGTGCTGCGGGTCCAGGTGCTGAAGGGCTTCAGCGCGAAGACGGTCGGCTCCGACCTGTGGCTGGACGAACCGACCTCCGTCTCCGCCCAGACCAGAAGCCACTACGGCTGGGACGGGGTCCGGCTCAGCCTGCTGGAGCAGAAGCTGGAGGGGATCGGCCCGATCCCCGGCCCCGCCCAGGGCAGCACCGACCCTGCGGTGACGTCCTCCGCGACACCCGGCGCACCGCCCGACCCGGCCCGCCCGTCCGTCCGTCCGACCGCCGTGCCGGTCCCCCCGGGCCGGACCGTCGTACCCGGGAACGGCACCGGCGGCGCGGGCACCGCCCCCCGCACCGCCACCCCCGTCCCGGCACCGCCCGCCCGTCCGACCTCAGCCCCGGAAGCGAAGCCATGAACGCCGCAGTTCCGCCCGCCCACCCGCACATCCTGATCGTCGAGGACGACGAGGTGATCCGGGAGGCCACCCGGATGGCCCTGGAGCGGTACGGCTTCCCGGTCTCCACCGCCGCCGACGGACTGGAGGGGCTGGAGGCGTTCCACGCCGTCCGCCCGGACCTGCTGCTGCTCGACGTGATGCTGCCGCTCCTGGACGGGGTCGGCCTCTGCCGGCGGATCCGCGAGGAGAGCCAGCTGCCGATCCTGATGATGTCGGCGCGCACCGACCCGGTCGACGTGGTCTCGGGGCTGGAGGCCGGTGCGGACGACTACGTCGTCAAGCCGTTCGAGAGCGCGGTGCTGGTGGCCCGGATCCGGACGGTGCTGCGCCGGGTCCGGGTGGTGCCGGCCACCGAGGCCGCGCCGCCCGTCCCGGCCGTTCCCACCGTCGCAGTCGCCGCAGCCCCAGCAGTCGTCCCGGCGCCGGCCGGCGTCCCGGGCTCGGCGACGGCACCGGTCGAACCCGCGCCTCCCGGGGCGCCCGCGGCTCCCGCCGAACCCCCGGCGCGGACGGTGCGCAGCCTGGACGGGATGGAGGTGGACACCGACAGCATGGAGGTCCGGGTGCACGGCCGGCTCGTCCCGCTCACGCCGACCGAGCTGCGGCTGCTGCTGGAGTTCACCGCCGCACCCGGCATCGTGCTGGAACGGTCCAGCCTGCTGGAGCGGGTCTGGGACTACGAGTGGGGCGCCGACACCCGGGTGGTGGACGTCCACGTGCAACGGCTGCGCGCGAAGATCGGCGCCGGCCGGATCGAGACGGTGCGCGGGTTCGGCTACAAGCTGCGGCGCCCGGCATGACGCTGCGCCGTCAGATCGCCACCGCCGTCGCCGCGATCTCCGTCCTGGTCGCGGTCACGGTCGGCCTGCTGGTCCACCAGGCGATGGTGCGCCAGCACATGGACCAGGCCCGGGCGTCCGCGCTGGCCGCGCTGGAATCGTCACTCGGGGCGTACAAGCGCGGCGAGGTCGCCGGCCAGGGCGCCGCGGTGAACGACCCGGCGTTGCCGGAACGGCTCCGCAGGCTGGTGGCGGACAGCCGGCAGGGGTCCCTCCTGGCGGCCGGGCCGCAGGGCGAGGCCATGTGGGCGGCCGGCCCGGTCCAGGACGGGGTGCTCTCCGTCCGGGTGGACTTCGCGCAGGACCGGCAGGCCATCGCCGACCTCGACCGGATCATCCTGATCACCGTCACCGCCTCGGTCTTCACCACGGTGCTGGGCGGGGTGCTGGTCGCGGACCGGATCAGCCGCCGGCTGCGGACCGCCGCGGCGGCCGCGCGCGGGATCGCCGGCGGGCGGACGGACACCCGGATCGGTGAACTCGTCGACGGGCGGGACGAGGTCGCCGACCTCGCGGCGGCGGTCGACTCGATGTCCCGGGCGCTGCACCGCCGGCTGGAGGACGAGCAGCAGTTCACCGCGGACGTGGCGCACGAGCTGCGCACCCCGCTCACCGGGCTGGTGACGGCAGCCGAACTGCTGCCCCCGGGCCGGCCGACCGAACTGGTCCGGGACCGGGTGCAGGTGTTGCGTTCGCTGGTGGAGGACCTGTTGGAGGTCTCCCGGCTGGACGCCGACGCCGAGACGCCCTACCTGTCGGCGGTACCGCTCGAACGGGCGGTCCGCCGCACCGTCGCGCTGACGGGGCTGGCCGTGACGGTGACGGGCGAGGCCGATGCGGTGGTCCGCACCGACCTGCGCCGGCTGGACCGCATCCTGGGCAACCTGCTGGTGAACGCGGACCGGCACGGCAGCGGCCCCGTGCTCCTGGGTGTGGACGGGTTGCGGATCACCGTGCGCG
Source organism: Kitasatospora sp. RG8 (assembly GCF_017813315.1). Taxonomy (NCBI): domain Bacteria; kingdom Bacillati; phylum Actinomycetota; class Actinomycetes; order Kitasatosporales; family Streptomycetaceae; genus Kitasatospora; species Kitasatospora sp. RG8. The sequence continues at coordinate 84,088 of NZ_JAGIYX010000011.1, read as the reverse complement.
ATCACGGCGCCGGCTTCCCGGAGGACCTGTTGCGGCGCGGACCCCAGCGGTTCCGGACCGGTGCGCGCGAGCGCGGGCGCGGCCACGGGCTGGGCCTGACGATCGCGCAGGGCCACGCCCGGGTGATCGGAGCGGCCCTGACGTTCGCCAACCACCCCGACGGCGGCGCGGTGGCGACCCTGCTCCTGCCCGCCGCGGCGGAGCACGACGAGACGGAGCAGGACGGGACGGAGCGGGTCGAGGCGGAGCGGATCGAGGCGGAGCGGATCGAGGCGGAGCGGATCGAGGCGGAGCGGATCGAGGCGGAGCGGATCGAGGCGGAGCGGATCGGGCCCGACGGCGAGGAGTCGCAGGGCTCCTGGCACGGGAACCACTAGCAGCCCTACCAGGTCGAGGGTGCCGCCGCCGAAGACGGCCGCGCCCCGTCGATCCGGGACACCTTCTGTCGCAGTCCGACACGCCCGGAGGACGTGTCCGAGGGCCGGGACCGGGCCCGGACCCGCCGTGGGAGCGGCCGGTTCGGCCCGGCCCCGGCATACGATCGGCGCATGTCCACGCGATCCGCTTCCTTGTCGTCCGCGAAGTCCGCGAAGTGCACGAGGTCCACGTCGTGCGAGTCGTCCGTCTCGTCCGCGTCGTCCGCGTCGTCCACGTGGGCGCTCTGGTCCAAGGACTCCGTCCTGGCCGTCGCCTCGGTCGGCTCGGCCCTGTCGATCGGATCGGTCGGCTCCGTGCTCTCGGTGGGCTCGGTCGGCAGCGTGCTGTCGGTCGGTTCGGCCGGCTCGGCGCTCTCCGCGCTCTCCGCCGGCTCCTGGTTCAGCCTCGGCTCGCTGCTGTCCGCCAACTCCCGCTGGTCGGTGCTGTCCTGGCGGTCACGGAACGGGCTGATGGCCGCCGGCGTGGTCGCGGCCGTCGCGGGCGCCGCTCTCGCCGGCGGCTCGCTGTCCCGGCGGGGCGCCCGGTGTGGGGGGCGGTGACGCGTACCGGCGGCACGGCGGCCGCATCCGTCTGACGACCCCGCCCGCGATCACCGGAGCCCCCGGTGGCCGCGGGCGGTGGCGTTCCGGCGCAGCGGCGGGGTGCCGGTCCAGCGGTGGCGTACCGGCGCAGTGGTGGCGTACCGGCGCAGTGGTGGCGTACCGGCTCGGCGGTGGCTTTCGGGCGCGGGGGTGCATCGGCCCGGCAGCCCCGGCGGCGGTCCCGGGCCACGGTCCGGCTCCGGCCCGGCTCCGGCCCGGCTCCGGCCCGGCGGTCGGTCCACGCCGGTGGCAGTTCGGCTCGGCCGAACGCTCTTTCCGCAGGTGGGAAGGGGTCTCGACAGGGCGTCAGGTGGCGTAATGCGGTGGCAACGAAAAACCCGCTGGTAGGGCCCTATGGTTCAGGCCGAACCCGACCCCGAGGCCCGGAGCAGTGCCGATGACCAGCGAGAACCCTAACCCTGCCGGTGCCCGGCGGCTGCGCGCCGACCGCGCCCGGCAGGTCGCGGACGTCCTGCGCCGGCAGGTGCTGAGCGAGGCGTACCGGGACGGCCAGCTTCCGCACGAGGACAGGCTGGCCGAGGAGTTCGGCGCCTCGCGGAACACCATCCGGGAGGCGCTGGACCTGCTGCGCGGCGAGGGCCTGGTCCGCCGGGTGCCCGGCTCGGGGACGCTCGTGGTGGCGGAGAAGGTGCCGCACGGGCTGAACCGGCTCCAGGGCCTCGCCGAGACCCTGCACGAGCACGGCGAGGTGACCAACGAGGTCCGCGCCTTCGGGCCGGTCCGCGCGCCCGGCCCGGTCGCCCGCCGGCTCGAACTGCCCGAGGGCTCGGACGTGGTGTACGTGGAGCGACTGCGCCGTCTCAACGGCCTGCCGCTCTCGCTCGACCTCACCTACCTGGCGCCCGACATCGGCGCCGGGCTCGTCGCGGAGGACCTCGCCGGCCAGGACATCTTCCGGCTCATCGAGGAGGTCACCGGCCGGCCGCTCGGCCGGGCCGACATCACCCTGGAGGCGGTCAACGCCGACCCGCACTCCGCCACCGTTCTCGAAGTCCCCCGCGGTTCCGCCCTGTTGATGCTGGAGCGGCTGACCGCGCTGGCCGACGGACGCCCCGTGGACCTGGAGTACGTCCGCTTCCGCGGCGACCGGATCACCATGCAGGGCCGGCTGCTGCGCGACACCCCCTGAGGAGGAACCCGTGGCGCTCGCCGACCACCGTTCCGACGTGCCCGTGACCATCGACGCCTCGCTCTGCATCGACGGCTGCACGCTGTGCGTCGAGATGTGCCCGCTGGACTCGCTGGCCATCGACCCGGACAGCAACAAGGCCTACATGCACGTCGACGAGTGCTGGTACTGCGGCCCGTGCGCCGCCCGCTGCCCGACCGGCGCGGTCACCGTCAACATGCCCTACCTACTCCGCTGAGGATCCCGTCAGATGCCGTACACCGCACGCCCGCTCAGATTCCTCCTGGCGGCCGCGACGCTGGCCGCCGAGGCCGCCTGCTCGTCCTCGCCCGGAGCCGGCGGCGCCACCGTCGAGGTCGTCGTCGGCTACCAGTCGAAGACCATCAACACCGTGACCGCCGGCACCCTGCTGCGCGCCCAGGGCTACTTCGAGCAGCAGCTCGCCGAGCAGGGGCGCACGGACGGGAGGACGTACAAGGTCACCTGGCAGGACTACGACTCCGGCGCGCCGATCACCGCGCAGATGCTCGCCGAGAAGACCGACATCGGCTCGATGGGCGACTACCCGCTGCTGATCAACGGCTCCCGCGCGCAGGAGGCCGGCGGGCCCGGCACCCGGCTGGTCTCGGTGACCGGATACAACCTGCTCGGTGCCCTCAACTCCGTGGTGGTTCCGAATACTTCGAGCGCGCACACACTGGCCGACCTGAAGGGGCGGAAGGTCTCCACCTCGGTCGGCTCCGCCGCCGACGGCACCCTGGTCCAGGCGCTCGCCAAGGCGGGCGTGGCCGACGCCGAGATCCAGAAGCAGAACCAGCAACCCGCCGTCGGCGCCTCGGCGTTGAAGGCCGGCGGGGTGGACGCGCTGGCGCAGTTCGTGGCCTGGCCCGGCGCGGTGGTCTTCGCCGGCGACGGCCGGCTGCTGTACGACGGCGCCGCGCTCGGCCGGCCGACCCTGCACGGCGTGGTGATCCGGCAGAAGTACGGCACCCAACACCCGGAGGTGGTGCGGGCCTTCCTCCGCGCCCAGGCGGAGGCCACCCGGTACCTGAACGAGCACCCGCTGGACGCGAGCCGGAAGGTCGCCGAGGCCACCGGCCTGCCGCCCGAGGTGGTGCACCTCTACAACGGCCCGAACGGCATCGCCACCTTCGCCACGCCGCTGGACCCGAAGCTGCTGGACGCGCTGCGCGAGGACGTGCCGTTCCTCCGGTCGGTGGGCGTGCTGAAGGCGCTGGACGTCGAGAGGTTCATCGACCCCTCCTACCAGCAGCAGGCCGGGCTGCCCGAGATCGCGCCGGCCCGGATCACCGGCACCGACCCGGTTTGCGGCCGGCCCGTCGGGGACCCGCGGCTGGCCGGCGAGATCTGGTACGACGGCGAGGAGACCACCCGGCCCGCCGCCGACCCCGGCTGCCTGCTGCGCGCGCTGAAGAACCCGGCGGGGAAGGTGCGCGCCGCGTACGTCCCCGACGCCGCCACCGGCACCCGCTGGTTCGCGGACAAGGACTGGTGGGTGCAGGACGCCGCCGCGCTGCTGCCGTTCACCACCGAGGACGGTGCGAAGGCCTATCTGGCGGCCCACCCCGGCGCCCGGCAGCTCTCGTACCACGAAGCACTGGCCGCGTCATGACGCCCGCACGACGGCTCGTCCGGGCCGGTTCGCTGCTCGCGTTCGTCGGTCTCTGGCAGCTGCTGACGGCGCAGCGGGTGCAGTGCTGGGTGCGGTTCGACCACCTGCCGACGGCCGTCCAGGTCTGGCAGGCGTTCGCCGCGCGGCTCGGCACCGCGGAGTACTGGCAGGACCTCACCGAGAGCCTGCGGCGGATCGGCTGCGGCTTCCTGCTGGCGGCGCTCCTCGGGGTGGCGGCGGGGGTGGTGACCGCCCGCTCCCGCTGGGCCTCGGACCTGCTCGGGCCGGTGCTGGAGGTGGTCCGGCCGGTCCCGGCGATCGCGCTGGTACCGGTCGCGATCATGCTCTTCCCGGAGAACGAGCAGGGCATCGTGTTCATCACCTTCACCGCCGCGTTCTTCCCCGTGCTGGTCGCGACCCGGCACGCCGTTCGGGCCGTGCCCCCGCTCTGGGAGGACGCCGTCCGGACCATGGGCGCCGGGCGCGGGCGGGTGCTCTGGAGCGTGGTGCTGCCGGGCGCGCTGCCGGGCGTGGTCGGGGGCCTGTCGGTGGGGATCGGGGTGGCCTGGATCTGCGTGATCTCGGCCGAGATGGTCTCGGGCCAGTTCGGCGTCGGGTACCGGACGTGGTCCGCGTACACGGTGCTCGACTACCCGGGGGTGTTCGTCGGGATGGCCACCATCGGGCTGCTGGGCTGGGCCACCTCGGGCGCGGTCGAGCTGCTCGGCCGCCGGCTCACCTCCTGGCTGCCGCCGGCCCGGGCGGGCGCTCCCACGGCGCCGGCCCGTACGGAGCCGGCCGGGCCGGCCACCGTCACGGCGGTCGCGCCCGGACGGCAGGAGGCGAGGGTATGAGTCTGCGGCTGACCGCCCGGGGCCTGCGCCTCGGCCACCCCGGGCACCCGGTGCTCGACGGCGTGGACCTGGACGTCGCGCCGGGCGAGGTGCTGACCGTGGTCGGCGCCTCCGGCGGCGGCAAGTCCACCCTGCTGCGCGCCCTGGCCGGGCTGCTGCCGCCGCTCGGCGGTGAACTGCTCGCCGACGGCGAGCAGTTGCGCGGCCCCGGCGCCGAACGGGCGCTGGTCTTCCAGGAAGACGGCCTGCTGCCCTGGAGGAACGTCCGGCGCAACGTCGAACTCCCGCTCGCCGTCCGGCGGTTGCCGCGCGCGAAGCGGCGCGCGCCGGTCGCCGACTGGATCGGCCGGGTGGGCCTGGCCGGGCTGGAACGACGGCTGCCGCGCGAACTCTCCGGCGGGCAGCGGCAGCGGGTGCAGCTCGCCCGCGCCCTGGTCGGCGCACCGCGGGCGGTCCTGATGGACGAGCCGTTCGGCGCACTGGACGCGCGGACCCGGTCCGAGATGCAGCAACTCCTGCTCGCCGTCCAGGAGAAGGAGCGTTGCACGGTCGTCTTCGTCACCCACGACGTCGACGAGGCGCTGCTGCTCGGCGACCGCGTCGCCGTCCTCGGCGGCGGGACGGTCGCGGCCGTCCACGACGTCCCGTACGCCCGCGACCCCGCCGCCCGCACCGAACCGGCCGTCCGCGCGCTGCGCGCACTGCTGCTGTCCCAACTGTCCGGCGTCGGCCGCCGGACACCCGAGAAAGGTTCCCGATGAAGATCCCCGACCTCGCCGAGGCCCGGCGGCTGAGCTGCGACGTGCTGGTGGTCGGCGGTGGCACCGCCGGCTCGATGGCGGCGATCAGCGCGGCCGAGGCCGGGGCGGACGTCCTGCTGCTGGAGAAGGCGCACGTCCGGCACTCCGGCGCGCTGGCGATGGGCATGGACGGCGTCAACAACGCCGTCGTCCCCGGCCGCGCCGAGCCGGACGACTACGTCGCCGAGATCACCCGCGCCAACGACGGCATCGTCGACCAGCGCACCGTCCGGCAGACCGCCACCCGCGGGTTCGCGATGGTCCAGCGGCTGGAGCGGTACGGGGTGAAGTTCGAGAAGGACGAGCACGGCGAGTACCTGGTCCGCCAGGTGCACCGCTCGGGCAGCTACGTGCTGCCGATGCCGGAGGGCAAGGACGTCAAGAAGGTGCTGTACCGGGTCCTGCGGCAGCGCCACATGCGCGAGCGGATCACCATCGAGAACCGCGTCATGCCGGTCCGGGTGCTCACCTCCGGCGGCCGGGCCGTGGGCGCCGCCGGATTCGACACCCGCAGCGGGGAGTTCGTCACCGTGTCGGCCGGCGCCGTGGTGCTCGCCACCGGCCCCTGCGGCCGGCTCGGCCTGCCCGCCAGCGGCTACCTCTACGGGACATACGAGAACCCGACCAACGCCGGGGACGGCTACGCGATGGCCTACCACGCGGGCGCGGAGCTGAGCGGCATCGAGTGCTTCCAGATCAATCCGCTGATCAAGGACTACAACGGGCCCGCCTGCGCGTACGTCGCCAACCCCTTCGGCGGCTACCAGGTGAACCGGCACGGCGAACGGTTCGTCGACTCCGACTACTGGTCGGGGCAGATGATGGCCGAGTTCGCCGCCGAGCTCGGCTCCGACCGCGGCCCGGTCTTCCTGCGGACCACCCACCTGCCCGAGGAGAGCGTCCAGGCGCTGGAGTCGATCCTGCACACCACGGAACGGCCCAGCCGGGGCACCTTCCACGCCGGGCGGGGGCACGACTACCGGACCCACGACGTCGAGATGCACATCTCCGAGATCGGCCTCTGCGGCGGGCACTCGGCGAGCGGGGTCTGGGTCGACGAGAACGCCGCCACCACGGTGCCCGGCCTCTACGCGGCCGGCGACCTCGCCTGCGTCCCGCACAACTACATGATCGGCGCGTTCGTCTTCGGCGACCTGGCCGGCACCCATGCCGCGGGCCATCTCCCGTCCGGGCGGGCCGAGTTGCCGCCCGACCAGATCGCGGCCGCGCACGAGCTGGTCTACCGCCCGCTGCGCCGTCCGGACGGGCCGCCGCAGCCGCAGGTCGAGTACAAGCTGCGGCGCTTCGTCAACGACTACATCGCCCCGCCCAAGACGGGCGCGCGGCTCTCGCTCGCACTCGAACACGTCGAGCGGATGCGCGGCGAGATCGCCGCGATGGGCGCCCGGACCCCGCACGAGCTGATGCGCGCCGTCGAGGTGGACTTCATCCGGGACTGCGCCGAGATGGCGGCCCGCTCCTCGCTCGCCCGGACCGAGAGCCGCTGGGGCCTCTACCACGAGCGCGTCGACCACCCCGGGCGGGACGACGAGCGCTGGTTCAGCCACCTCAACCTGCGGAAGAACGCGGCCGGCGCGATGGAGTTCCTCACCCGGCCCGTCGCCCCGTACCTCGTCCCGGTCGACGGCCTGGAGCCGCCCGCCCTCCCGGTGACCGTCCTCGGCGAGGTCCACCCGCTGCCGGTCGGCCGCACCGGCACGGCCGCGCCCCAGGCCCCGGTCCGCGGCTCCGCCGACACGCCGGCCTCCCCGCGCCTGCTCGACCTGCTCCGGCTCGCCGAACTCCAGCCCGGGACAGAGCAGTTGGCGCCCTTCCTGGCCGACCCGGCCACCGAGGTCCGGCGCACCGCGGTCACCGTGCTGACGGAGACCGCGCCGGACGGCACCGGCCCGGCCCTCGCGCGGGCGCTGGACGATCCGGACGCATCCGTCCGGGCGGCGGCGGTGGCCGGGCTGCGCGAACTGGCCGAGGTGCTGGACGCCCCGCTCGGCGCGGCCCTCCTCCCGGCGGCGGCCTCGTCCGACCCGGTGGTGCGGGCCGGGGTGCTGGAGCTGGCCCGGGTGCTGCGGGCCGGGACGGTGCCGCTCTTCGCGGACGCGCTCGCCGACCCGGCCGTCCCGGTACGGCTCCAGGCCGTGCACGGGCTGGTCTCCCTGGACGCGGCCGCCGCCCTCGCCCCCGCCGCCGGGGACGCCGCCCGCGAGGTCCGGGTCGCCGTCGGCGAGGGCCTCGGCACCGTCGGCGACCCGGCCGCCGCCGCGGCCCTGCTCCGGCTGGCGGGCGACCCCGACCCGCTGGTGCGCGCCGCCGCCCTCACCGGCGCGGCCGGGATCGGCTGCCCGCCCGAACTGGCCGCGCGGGCGGGGGCCGCCGCAGAGGACGAGGCGTGGCAGGTGCGCAAGGCGTCCGCCGCGGCCCTGGCCGCCGCCGCGCCGCCCGCCGCCGCACCGCCCGCGCCGCTGCTCGGCCTGCTCGACGACCAGGAGGCGGACGTCCGCAAGGCCGCCGTCCGCGCCCTCGCCGCCTCCGCCGCCGACCCCGCCGTCACCCCGGCCCTCCGGGCCCGCCTCGCCGATCCCGACGCCGACGTCCGTGCCTACGCCCGCCTCGCACTGCGGGCACCCCGGACGCCCCGGGCGACGGTGGCCGCGGCCCGGACGGCGCCCTGAGCACCGCCGCACCCGCGCCGCACCCGGCCGGCCCGCCCCCGTCCCGGGGCGGGCCGGCCGTTTCGCGTGCGGGCCGACGGCCGGTCACCCGAGCCCACGCCCCGGCGGGGCCGGCGGAGCAGGAGAGCCGACGTCAGGGGCCCTGCGGGCGCTGTCAGTGCCCGCGAGTAGGTTTCTGGAACACAGCCCGCCGGTCCGGCGCGGCGGCCCCCTCGTTGTGAAGGAGATGGTGTGTTGTCAGTCCGGGAGGAGTCGAGCACGGCACGCGTGATACCGCCCGCGCGGCCACGCAAACTCGCCAAGGTCCCGTTCGTCGAGCTCGCCGACGGGCGCCTTCAGGGCGTGGTGTCCAGCGGCTCGGACATCGAACGGGTCTACGTCTCGTCGGTCGCCGCCGGTGACTACGCGTTCGCGTGCAGCACCAACAACAACCGGCCCTGCGGCGGCGCCCGCGGCTCGTTCTGCAACCACATCGCGGCCCTGATCGGCGAGGCCGTGCTGCAGTACGGCGGCGAGCGCGTCGCCCGCTACCTGCGGGTCGAGCCGTCCCACGGGGAGGCGAGCACGCAGGGCATCACCTCCGCGATGACCGCCACCCGGCCGGCCAAGGCGGACGCCACCGCGGCGGCGCCGGTGTTCAGCCGGTTCCTGCGCCACCTCGCCTACCTCGAACTGACGCCCACCACCGACCCGCTCCCGGAACTCCACTGGTTCCCGACCACCAGGGCGGTGGCGTGATGCGTACGGACCTCCTCACCGAACCGGTCGACGGGCTGGACGAGGCCCTCGCGGCCGTCGACGCCTTCGACCGGGCGCTCGTCGGCGGCCTGCTCCGGCCGCAGCCCGCGCAGGCGACCGGCCTCGCCGGACTGGCCGACGCCGTCGCGGGATCGCCGCTCGCCGAACGGGTCGCCGAGGCGGCCGGAAAGGCCGCCGCCGGAGCCGCGGGCGAGGAGCACCTCGTCGCCCTCGCCGCCGCCCGCACCGCACTGCTCGGCTCCGTCCACGACGCGCTGACGGCCCGCCTCGACGAGGCGACCGGGCGGACGCCCGGCGACGTCGCCGCCCCGGTGACGGGCGAGCCGACGGCCCCGAACCTGCTCGCCGCCGCCCGCTCCTGGCTCGCCGACCTCGCGCGCGCCGGGTGGCAGGGCCTCGACCACGAGCTGGTCTCCGGCGCGGCCCCGGTCGTCTCCGCGATGCTGCCGGATCCGGCCCTGCGCCGCCTGGCGACGCTGCTGGACGGCTTCGCCGCCGAGCTGGCCGCCTCCTGCCCCGGCGCCACCCTGGAGCGGATCCCGCTGCGCCGCTGGGCCGACCTCTGGTCCCGCGCGATGCTGCTGACGCTGCCCGGTGCCGCCGGTGCACCGGCCGTCGCCACCGTGACCGGCCGGCTGCTGCCGCTCGGCGTCGACCTGCACGAGCACGCCACCGCCGCCCAGGCCCAGGTCCACGCGGTGTTCGAACCCGCCGACGGCGGCCCGGCCCGCCTGGTGCGCGCCGGCGTCGCGGTGCCCAAGCCGGACACCGTCGTCGGCGCCGGCGTCTGGCAGCTGCTCCGCCCCCACCTGTCGCTGCTGGCGGCCGCCGGTGAGGGCCTGGCGATGGAGCTCACCGGCATGCCGGTGACCGCCGAGGGCGACCTGCTCTGGAACGACGAGCACGCCCGGCCCGGCGCCGCCGCCGACGCCTTCGCCACCGCGCGCGTCGCACTGGCCGGCGCAGCCGCCGCACCGACGGCGCCCCTGGACCGCCACCCGGCCCGCATCGCCCTGCCGGTCTTCCTGGAGGGCTACACCGTCCAGCAGGACGGCGACGCCGTGGCGTTCGCCCTGGCCGGGCACCGGCTCACCGTCGACACCGACCGCATCCCGGCCGCCGGTCCGCTCTCCGCCGAGGCCGTCGCGGCGTCGAGCGCCTGCATCGGCCTGCTGCGCTGGGACACCGGGGCGTACCTGCTCCAGCCGCTCGCCGTCGAGACCGTCGTGAAGAAGAAGACCGTCGCCGTCCACGCCGGCGCCTGGGCCGGCGGCACCACCGACAAGACCGGCCTGAAGGCCGAGAAGGCCGCCACCGACGCGGTGACGGTGCTGCGGGAGCGAGCGGGAAGGCTCCTTCGCAAATGACGACCGACCACGCACCCGACCACGCACCCGGCCCGGCACCGGATCCGGCACCCGGGGTGGACGCGGACGAGAACCGCCGCCAGGTGCTGTACTGGCGGCTGCTCGCCCGGCTCTTCGACCACGAGGAGCAGCCGGCCCTGGAGTCGGCGAGCATGGCCGTCGTCGAGGCCATCGGCCTGCCGCCCGCCCTGCTGGACCCGCAGGCCTCCGTCGACGCCGTCGTCCAGCGCCACCCGGCGCTGGCCGAGGAGTTCGACGGCCTGATGGTGCCCGACGAGACCGCGGCGGACGGGGGTGAACGGGACGGCGCCGCCGAGGTGCGCCGGGCCGCGCTCGTCTCGAAGGTGCTGCTCAACGTGTTCGGCACCGGCTCCGGCGCGGTGACCGCCGGCCAGCTGGCCCGCTGGCAGTCCGACGCGGGCTGGCTGGAGCGGGCGCTCGGCTGCAAGCCCGGCGAGCTGCGGGCCGGCCGCCCCGGCGGCACGACGGCCGGGCGCGGATCGGGCGGCGGCGGCACCACGCCCGACCTCTCCACGCTGATCCCCGCGATCGGCCCGGAGCTCGGCGCCATCGAGGCCGGCCTCGTCAAGCGGATGCGGCTGCGCGAGGTGCTCGCCGACCCGGCGCTCGCCGCACAGCTCACCCCGAGCATGTCGCTGATCGAGCAGCTGCTGCGCGACAAGGACAACCTCTCCGGCGTCGCCCTGGCCAACGCCAAGGCCCTGATCCGCCGCTTCGTGGACGAGGTCGCCGAGGTGCTGCGCACCCAGGTCGAGAAGTCCACGGTCGGCGCGCTGGACAGGTCCGTCCCGCCCAAGCGGGTGTTCCGCAACCTCGACCTCGACCGCACGATCTGGAAGAACCTCACCAACTGGAGCCCGGAGGAGGAGCGGCTCTACGTCGACCGCCTCTACTACCGCCACACCGCGCGGAAGACGACGCCGCAGCGGCTGATCGTGGTGGTGGACCAGTCCGGCTCGATGGTCGACTCCATGGTGAACTGCACCATCCTGGCCTCGATCTTCGCCGGTCTGCCCAAGGTGGACGTCCACCTGATCGCCTACGACACCCAGGCGGTCGACCTCACCCCGTGGGTGCACGACCCCTTCGAGACGCTGCTGCGCACCAACCTCGGCGGCGGCACCGACGGCCGGGTCGCGATGGCACTGGCCCAGCCGAAGATCGCCGAGCCGCGCAACACCGTCGTGGTCTGGATCTCCGACTTCTACGAGTGGCAGAGCGAGCAGCTCTTCGAGTCCATGGCCGCGATCCACCGCTCCGGGGCCAAGTTCATCCCGGTCGGCTCGGTGACCAGCTCCGGCCGCGCCAGCGTCAACCCGTGGTTCCGCGAACGCTTCAAGGACCAGGGCACCCCGGTGCTCTCCGGCCACATCCGCAAGCTCGTCCACGAGCTCAAGACCTTCCTCGCCTGAGGCGTGCCGATGCCGTCCCAGGCCCCTCCCGCACTCCCCCGGCCCACACCCAGAAAGGCCCCCCGCATGTCCGACCTGCTGCGCGCCCCCGCCGAGCTCAAGTACGCCGAGGAACTGGACTGGCTGGAGTCGATCGACGACAGCCCCAAGCCCTTCACCTGGCGGCTCTCCCCGAAGATGGTCCGCCTCTTCGTGCTGGGCTCCGAGCGCTCCGACGGCCTCGACCGGGAGATCCAGCAGAAGTGGTTCGGCGACCGCAGCATCGTCGAGCGCGCCATCGTCACCCTGGCCTCCGACCGGGGACTGCTGCTGATCGGCGACCCCGGTACCGGCAAGAGCTGGCTGGCCGAGCTGCTGGCCGCCGCCGTCTGCCGCAACTCCACCCTGGTCGTGCAGGGCACCGCCGGCACCACCGAGGACCACATCAAGTACTCGTGGAACGTGTCCATGGTGATCGCCAAGGGCCAGTCGCGGGAGTCGATGATCCCCTCGCCGATCATGACCGCGATGGAGTCCGGTTCGATCGGCCGCTTCGAGGAGCTGACCCGCTCCACCAGCGACGTCCAGGACGCGCTGATCTCCATCCTGTCCGAGAAGTACATCTCGGTGCCCGAGCTGGACAGCGACGGCATCGTCTTCGCCAAGCCCGGCTTCTCCGTCATCGCCACCGCCAACAGCCGCGACCGGGGCGTCAACGACCTCTCCTCGGCGCTCAAGCGGCGCTTCAACTTCGTCCGGATCCCGGTCGTGACGAACCGCAAGAGCGAGGCGGAGATCGTCCGCTTCCGCACCGAGGAGCTGCTGCGCCGTCACCAGATCGAGCTCGACGTGCCGCCGACGCTGCTGGACGTCCTGCTGCAGAGCTTCGGCGACCTGCGCGCCTCGGCCGCCGCGGCCGGCAGCGACGACGAGAAGCTGGAGTCGGCGCTCTCCACCGCCGAGCAGATCGGCGTGCTGGAGGACGCCATCCTGCACGGCAACTTCTTCGGCGAGCGCGCACTGACCGCCCGGACCCTGGCCTCCTCGCTGGTCGGCTCGCTGGCCCGGCGCGAGCCGGAGGACCTCGCCATCCTCAACAAGTACCTGCACGGCGTGGTCGAGCCGCGCAGCAAGGACGAGGGCGGGCCCTGGCCGGAGTTCCTGGAGGGCGGCCGCGACGCGATCGCCACGCTCTCTTGAGCGCCGTCGGGCCGACGGCCGTCTTCGACGCGCTGCGCGGCCAACTCCAGGAGGCCGCAGCCGCGTTCGCCGGCGGGCCGGACGCACTGGAGGGCATCCTGCTCGGCCTGGTCGACGACGTCGACCGCGCGGTGCGCGAGCCGCTGGAGATCTTCCCGGTCTGCCACCACTCCCCCGCCTCGGCCGTGGCGATGGCGCGCCGGCTGCGCGAGAAGCAGCCCAAGGTGGTCTACCTGGAGCTCTGCGAGGACATGGCACCGCTCCTGTCCGAGCTGCGCAACTGCCGGCTCCCGGTGGCGGTACAGGCCTTCGCCACCGAGGTCGAGGGCTTCCCTGCCGACTGGTCGCCGCTGTCGGTGGTCGCGCCGATCACCGAGGCCTCGGCCGAGTACCAGGCCATCGCCTACGCGCTGGACACACCGGGCGTCGAACTCGTCCTGGTCGACCGCTCCTCGGACCACGTCTTCCAGTGGGAGCCGCGCGGCACCGGGGACTCCGGGCCCGCCGACCCCGACGCGCCCGCGGCCGAGGAGGAGGCCGCGCTGCACGGCGACGCGGTCGGCGTGGAGATCGGCGACCTGCGCCCGCGCTTCGCCGAGCTGGAGGAGCACCTGCTGCGCCACGGCAAGGTGCGGCACTGGTCGGAGTGGTGGCACCAGTACGTCGAGCTGCCGCTCGGCGACGCCGACCACGACACCTACCGGCAGGTCATGCTGCTGATCGGCAGCCTCTTCCGGCGGCTGGCCCCCGGCGACGGGCAGCGGGTCCGGGTGGACGAGGACCGCGAGCGCTACATGTGGACGCGGATGCGCGAGCACCTCGCCGCCACCGGCACGGATCCCGCGGACTGCCTCTACGTCTGCGGCGCGTTCCACGCGGCCAGCCGGGTCGCGGAGTTCGGCGTCGCGGGCAGCGACACGTTCGAGATCGGCCCGCGCACCGCCACCACCTGGCAGCACGGCCTGATCCCGTCCAGCCACGCGGCGATCGAGGCCCAGTTCGGGCTGGCCGCCGGCTCGGTGTCGATCGCCTCGACGCTCTGGACGAAGAACCTCAAGCGCACCGGTGTGCAGCCGTTCCGGCTGGCCGGGCAGACGGGCGCCCGGAAGCCCTCGCGTGCCCGGAAGGCCGCAGCCGTGGCGGCCCCCGGGCCGGACCTGCCGCCCGAGGACCGGCTCTCCGGCTTCCTGCGGCGGCCCCCGGTGCTCGACCGCCTGGACGAGGCCGAGCTGCTCGGCTGGTCGGTGGAGATCGTGCGCGCCGCCCGCCGCAACGGCTACCTCGCCTCCACCGCCGACGCCATCGCGGTGTTCGAGACGTCGATCCTGCTGGCCGGGATGCGCGACCGGGCGAAGCCCACGCCGTACGACTTCCAGGACGCGGCGGTCACCTGCATCGAGAAGGACACCGTGCCGGGCCGGCGCAACGTCGCCCGGCTGGTCGAGATCATGATGGGCGGCGACCGGATCGGCCAGGTCGGCTACGACGCGCTGCCGCCGCTGGCCCGCGACGTCCACGACCGGCTCGCACCGCTGGCCCTCAAGCTGGAGCAGCGCGGCGTGCAGCGGGCCCTCCTGGACATCGCCTCCCAGCCGGAACTGGAGCCCTGCTCCGACGTGTTGTGGATGCTGCGGTACCTGCTGCCGCAGGGCGCGGCCCGCCCGATCATGGGCGAGCGCAAGCTCGGCGAACGCCCGATCCAGGAGTCCTGGGACCTCGCGCTCGGCACCCACCAGCGCGCGCTGATCGAGCTCGGCTACGAGGGCGTCAGCATCGAGCAGGTCCTGGAGCAGCGCCTGCGGCGCACGGCGAACGCACCGCAGGCCACCGCGGCCGTCGTCCTGGAGGCCGTCGAGGACGCCACGCTCTACCTGCGCAGCCGCCGGCTCGCCCACGAGCTGGGGAGCCGCGCCCTGGAGGTACTGGCCACCGAGCGCAGCGTCGACGGCGCGCCGGAGGTGCTGCGCCGGGTGCGGCGGCTGCTGGCGTTCTACCGGACCAGCGAGCCCGTCCTGCCCGGCTGGATCGAGTCCTTCGTCCGGACGGGGTACGCGCACTACTGCACCCTGCTGCCGACGGCGTTCGCCGACGAGGACGCGACGGTCCGTCAGGTCGCGGCGATGCTGGGCTTCCTGTTCAGCATGGAGGGCCTGGCGCTCTCGCTGGGGTGCGACCGGACGCAGCTGGAGCTGGCCGTCGCGCAGTCGCATCCGCAGGACCCGTCGAAGGTCGCGCTGCTGTGGGCGGCGCAGGTGCACCTGGGTGGGATGTCCCGCGCGGAGCTGCGGTCACACTGCGACGAGCTGCTCGCCAACCCGCTGGTGCTGCCCGCCTATCCGCGCTACCTGAGCGGTCTGCTGCACGCGCTGGAGCCCGTACCCGGCCTGACCGACTTCGTCGTGGAGGCGGTGTCAAACGCCTTCGGGCGGCTGCCGGACGCGGTGCTGCTGCCGTGGCTGCCGACGCTGATCACCACCCTGCGCGCGGACGGCGCCGACCTGGCGCCGCTGCTGATCAGGGAGGCGGGGCGGGTCTTCCCCGGCCGGCTGGCGGCGCTGGACGACTGGGTGCCGCCGTGGCGGGCGCAGCCGGAGCCGGCCGCCGCCGTCCCGGCCGGGCGGGCGTCGGCCGCTCGGGGCGTCGCGCTGCTGGCGGCGCACCCGGCGGCCTGCGACGCGGTGGCGGACCTGCTGGGCTGCGCCGGGGAGTGGGCTCCCGCCGGGCCGGCCCCGGCGGGAGCGGCGCTGCTGGGCCGCCACCCGGAGACGGCGCTGGCCCTGGAGGCGCTCCTGGCCTCCGCCTGACGGGCGACACGTGGGCCGGCCGTGCCGGGGGTACTCCCCGGCACGGCCGGCCCACGCCTGTTCGTTCCGGTGCGACGGCCCGGCGGGGCGCCCCACCCCGCGGGGCGCCGGGCGGTGTCAGGACGCGGCGGGCACCGGGCGGACCAGTTCCTTGAGGACGTCCTCCATCGTGACCAGGCCGATCGCGGTGCCGTCGGGATCGACGGCTGCGGCGAGGTGCGTACCGGAGCGGCGCATCGCCGTGAGCACGTCGTCCAGCGGGGTGGACGCCGGGACGCGGGCGATCGGCCGCAGGACGCGTGCGGGGAACGGCCGGTCGCGGGCGTCGTCCTGCTCCAGTGCGTCCTTGATGTGCAGGTAGCCGGTCACCGTCCGGTCCGCGGAGAGGACGGGGAAGCGTGAGAACCCGGTCCGCGCGGCCAGTTGCTCCAGCTCCTCCGGCGTGGTGCCGGGGCCCGCAAAGACGATCCGCCCGCGGGGGGTGACCACCTCGGAGACCGGGCGGGAGCCCAGTTCCAGGGCGTCCTGGAGCAGTGCGGTGTCGCGCTCGCTCAGCAGCTCGGCGTCGGAGGAGTCCTTGACCATCCGGGCCAGCTCCTCCTCGCTGAACACCGAGGCGACCTCGTCCTTCGGTTCGACGCGCAGCATCCGCAGGATGCGGTTGGCGAACGCGTTGATCGAGAACACGACCGGCCGCAGCGCCCGGGTCGCGGCCACCAGCGGCGGCACGAGCAGGTAGGCGGCCTTCTCCGGCGAGGCGAGGGCGATGTTCTTGGGGATCATCTCGCCGATCAGCATGTGCAGGTAGGTCGCGACGGCCAGCGCGAGGACGAACGAGACCGGGTGGATCAGCGCGTCCGGGACACCCGCGGCGTGGAAGGGCGGCTCCAGCAGGTGGGCGATGGCCGGCTCGGCGACCACGCCGAGCACCAGGGAGGAGACGGTGATCCCGAGTTGAGCCGTGGCCAGCATCGCCGAGACGTGCTCCAGGCCCCAGATGACGGTGCGGGCCCGGCGATCGCCGGCCTCGGCACGCGGCTCGATCTGGCTGCGGCGCACCGAGATCAGCGCGAACTCGCCGCCGACGAAGAAGGCGTTGGTGACCAGCGTGAGCAGGCCGATCACGAGCTGGACGGCGGTCATCGGGTGCCCTCCCGGCGGCCGGTGCCCGTGCCGCCGTCGCCGTCCTCGTCGCCGTCCTCGGGGGCGGGAGCGGTGATGCGGACGCGCTCGGCGACGTGGTGGGCGACGGCGGTGACGTCCAGCGTCCAGCCGTCGGCGTCCACGGTGTCCCCGGGCACCGGGATCCGGCCGAGCCGCTCCGCGATCAGCCCGGCCAGGGTCTCGTACGGACCCTCGGTGCCCGGCAGGCCGATCGCGTCGAGCTGGTCGGTGCGGGTGATGCCGTCGGCGTCCCAGCGGTGGCGGCCGTCCGGGCCCTCGCCGAGGTCGACCAGGTCGGCCGGCCCGGCCGGGTCGTGCTCGTCCACGACCTCGCCGACGACCTCCTCCACGATGTCCTCCAGGGTGGCGATCCCGGCGGTGCCGCCGTACTCGTCGATGACGACGGCCATCGTCTGCTCCCCGCGCAGCCGGTCCAGCAGGCGGTCGACGGTGAGCGTCTCGGGCACCAGCAGCGGCTCGGTCATGAGCTCCGACACGGGGTGCAGGTGGCGCTGGCCGGCGGGCACGGTCAGCGCGTCCTTGATGTGGACGGCGCCGACCACGTGGTCGAGGTTGTCCCGGTAGACGGGGAAGCGGGACAGGCCGGTGGCCCGGGTCAGGTTGGCGACGTCGGCGGCCGTGGCGTGCTCCTCCAGCGCCCGGACGTCGACCCGCGGGGTCATCACGTTCTCCGCCGTCAGCTCGCGCAGGTTCAGCGAGCGGACGAACAGCTCGGCGGTGTCGGGCTCCAGCGCCCCGGCGCGGGCGGAGTGCCGGGCGAGCGCGACGAGCTCCTGCGGGGTACGGGCGGAGGCGAGGTGCTCGGCGGGCTCCAGGCCGAGCCTGCGCACCACCCGGTTGGCCGTGTTGTTGAGGTGCCCGATGAACGGGGAGAACGCGGCCGAGAACCAGTACTGCGGCCCGGCCACCGCCTTGGCCACCGCGAGCGGGCGGGAGATGGCCCAGTTCTTGGGCACCAGCTCGCCCGCCACCATCAGCACGACGGTCGACAGCAGCACGCCGAGGACCACGGAGAGGCTCGCGGCGGCGCCGTGCGGCAGGCCGACCGCCTCCAGCGGTCCGCGCAGCAGCGCGGCCACGGACGGCTGGGCGATCATGCCGATCACCAGGCTGGTGATGGTGATGCCCAGTTGGGCCCCGGACAGCTGGAAGGTGAGGCGACCGACCGCCTTCAGGACGGTCGCGGCGCCGCGCTCACCGCGCTCTGCGGCCCGCTCCACCGCGCCGCGCTCGACGGTGGTCAGCGAGAACTCGGCGGCGACGAACACCGCACAGGCGGCGGTGAGCACCAGCGCGAGGAGCAGCAGGAGGACCTCGGTCACCGTGCCACCCCCGCCCCGGCACGCGGACGACCTGTCAGAGAGGGAACGGCACGGTGGGCACTGGGAGGCTCGTCCATCGCGGGGACCGCGACTCCTTCGCTTCGTCGAGGGTGGTCGGTGCGGCGGGCGGGCCCGGTCGGGGCACCGCAGCGCGCTCTACAGGAGTGTAAAGGGTTCGCAAATCAGCGCCGCGTAAGGACCTGCCCCGAGCCCTCCGGGCTCCCCGCACCGCGCCCGCACCCCGCACCCCGCACCCCGCGGGCCGACGAAGCCTCAGCCGATGAAGCCGAGTGCGCCCAGGGCGCCGACTCCGCCCAGGAGCATGAAGACGGGCATCAGGACCTTGATCTCGACCCGGCTGCCGGCCCGGAACCGCATGCCCTTCGGCGGCCCGACCGGGTACCAGAGCCTGCGGCCGATCGGGATCGGCCACAGGACCGGGCAGCCGGAGACCGTCAGCGCATCGCCGATGCAGTGCACCAGCGCGCCGAGCACGATCGGCAGGCCCACCCAGAGGTACTCCTGGCCGGGCTCGGTGAACAGCCACCCGGACCCGTTGCCGGGCCGGTCGAGCACCTCGACCAGCATCCAGGCGCTGCACGCGCCCAGCAGCCAGACCAGCACGTCACTGGAGACCCGGGCGTGCCGCCAGAGCAGTCCCTCGATGGCGAGCACCATGTGGACGAACAGCACCCCGAGCACGCCCCAGCGCCCGCCGTACACGCAGACCGCCGACGCCCCGGCGCCGCAGAGCACGGCCCAGGGCCATGTGTGCGTCAGCGTCCGGTGCCCGCCCGAGCGGCGCGGGTCGCCCTTGCCCCGGGTCGCCTTGTAGACCGAGTACGAGAGCTTGTCGATCACCTCGCAGAGCATCCGGGAGACCGGCCCGAAGGCCCGCGATATCGTCGCCGCCTTGTGGTCCAGGTCGGGAGCCAGCGCCGCCCCGGCGCAGATCAGGGCTCCCGCGAGCAGCACCGGCCACGGCATCGGGTGGTCCCAGGCCGCAGCCGCGGCACCCACCCCCAGCCAGGCCGCCGCCCCGGAAAGCGCGTGTGCCGGTCCCATCATCGCGACAACCATCCCTCGGTCAGCTGCGGGCACACCACGTGCCCGGCGGTCCCGCAGCATATCGACAGATGATCTTGCGACCCGAAAACCGGCACCCCCGCTCCACTCCGCCCGTGCCCGCCCGCGTGCCCGCCCGCGTGCCGCCCGTACCGGCCCTGGCGCAGTCGGAACCCCTTTGGCCGTCGGAACCCCTTTGAGTACGGGTACTCAGGCGCCGGCCCGGGCCGACCGCCTACGGTGACGGTAGGGAGCGGGACGGGGGAAGGGGCCGGAGTGTTCGACAAGGGGCTGGCGAAGGGCTGCCTGGGGGCGGTGGCGGGCCTGGTCGCCATCGTCCTCGCCGTCCTGGTCCTCAACATGGGCGTGTGGTGGTCCATCGGGCTCGACGACCCGTACGCGCCGAAGTCCGGTCCGGAGCTCGTGCGCCACACCTCGGCGCAGTTCCGGGAACGCAGCGAGCAGGCCCTCCGCGACACGGTCGGCGGCCTCGGCCCGAACCTGGTGCTGAGCGACAGCGGCTACGACGTCCGTCAGTACGGGCCGCGTGCCAACGGCGTGCCGAGCAGGCTGTCCCACGTCGACCGACAGCTCACCGCCCGCACCAGGATCCTCGCCTCCCACCGCGCGGAGCTGCGGGACGCCGTCGCCGCCGAATGGCGGGCGCACGGCTACAAGGAGAGCGGGTGGATCTGGACCCCCTCCGAGCCGGAGAAGGGCCCGGACTACAACTTCAGCGCCGAATCGCCCGACGGCATCGGGGTCTTCGTCCAGCTCGTGCCCGGCCCAGACCAGACGCTCGGCCTCACCGTGTCCGTCCGCGGCGACGGCGTCGAGTACGACCCGGCCGCCGCCCGCCCCGCGGCCGCTCTCCAGCCGGACATCGAGGACGCCCACTGGTCGCACTGAGCTCCCGGGCCACGGCCGGCGGGCCGGGCCGGTGCGGGCGTCGCCGCGACGCGGACGTGCGGGCCGGCCCCGCCGTGCGGCCGGCCCGCCGACCCGTACACCCCCGGCACTCAGCTCAGGGACTTCCCGGACTCCACGACGACCCCGTACAGGTCCGCGATCGTCGCCAGCGCGCTGTGGTGGATCTGGTCGGCGGTCAGCTCGTGGCCGCCCGACCGCAGCGGCCGGGTCGCGCAGGCGTCGGCGACGACCGTGGGCCGGTTCCCGCGCAGGAACGCGCCCGCCGTCGTGAACGTCACGCACATGTGCGTCATGAACCCGGCGAGGATCACGTCCGTGTTGCCGGCCGCGTCGACGTGCTTGCCCAGGTCGGTGTCGGCGAAGCCGTTCGGGACGTGCTTGACGACGACGGGCTCGCCCTCGATCGCGGCCACGCTCGGGTGGATCCGGCCGATCTCCGCCCGGATGTCGTACGGGGTGCCCTCGCCGCCGTCGTTGATGACGTGGATGACCTTCGCGCCGGCCGCCCGGGCCCTGGCCAGCAGCTCGGCCGCGGAGTCGAGCGCGGCCTGCCAGCCCTCCAGCTCCATCACGCCGCGGACGTAGGTGTTCTGGTAGTCGATCAGGATCAGGGTCGAGTCCGCGAGCGAGGCAGGCGTCTCGTCGAAGCCGTTGAGCTCGCGCAGGGTCGTGGTGGCCATGGGAATACCGCCTTGGGTCCGGTGCCGTGTCCTGCAGTTCACCCTCGGTGAGCTGCGCCGTCCAGAACGCTACGGCCGGCCGCTTGATGGCGGCAATGCCGTCTAACATGCAGATACCGACATCACCTTTGCCGACCAGCGGAGACCCGTGAACACCGTCAACCGGCTCATCGTCATCGTCCTGTTCGAGGGCGTCGACCTGCTCGACGTCACGGGACCGCCCGAGGTGTTCTCGTTCGTGCAGCGCGAGACGGACGACGCCACGGGCTATCAAGTCGTCCTCGCCGCCGAGACCCTGGACCCGGTCACCACCTCCGCCGGTGTGCGCGTCCTCCCCGACGTCACGTTCGACGAGGTGTCCACGCGGGCCGTCGACACCCTCCTGGTGCCCGGCGCGGTCGAGATCGACGACCGGCGCCGCGTCCGCCCGCTCACCGACCCCGCGGTGGTCGACCGGGTGAGGGCGCTCGCCGCCAGGAGCCGGCGGGTCGCCTCCGTCTGCGTCGGGGCGCACATCCTCGCCGCCGCCGGGCTGCTCGACGGCAGGCGCGCCACCACCCACTGGTCGACCGCGCAGCAACTCGCCGCCGAGCACCCGGAGATCGAGGTCGACGCCGACCCGATCTTCATCCGCGACGGCGACGTGTGGACCGGCGCGGGAATCAGCGCCTGCCTCGACCTGTCGCTCGCCCTCGTCGCCGACGACTTCGGCGAGGCCACCGCGCTGCGCGTGGCCCGGCAGCTCGTGATGTACCTGAAGCGCCCGAGCGGGCAGAGCCAGTTCAGCGTCCCCCTCGAGCCCGTGTCGACGACACGGCGCATCGAGGACCTCCGCCACCACATCACCCGCACCCTGGGCGAACGGCACACCGTCGCCGGCCTCGCCGCGTTCGCCCACGTCAGCGAGCGGCAGCTCACCCGGATCTTCAAGGCCGAACTCGGCATGACCCCGAGCGTCTACATCGAGTCGGCCCGCGTCGAAATGGCGCGCAACCAGCTCGAGTCCACCGACATGACCCTCGAATGCATCGCGTCCACCTGCGGGTTCGGCACCACGGACACGCTCATCCGGGCGTTCCGCCGCAGGCTCAACACGACACCGACGGAATACCGCCTCCGGTTCCGCTCCGGCCCCGCCTGAGAACGGGGGCCCGGAGCACGGGAATCACCGCGAGGCAGTACACCGCACCGGTCCGCCCCCGGAATCCGGTCGGACGCCGGCAGGACGCCGATCAGACGCTGATCAGACTCCGCACGGGCTCCGCACGGGCTCCGGTCGGACACCGAACGGACACCGAACGGGCTCCGGTCGGACGCCGGTCAGATCGCCGCGCCGAGGCCGGGCGGCGGGGAGATCCCGAACCCGGACTCCAGGACCTCGACGACCTCCTCGGCACCGTCCAACTCCCGGACCGAGACCGCGCCTCCGGCCTCGGTGCGGGTCAGGGTCGCCCCTTCGAGCCGAAGGTGGGCGTCGGCGCGGGTGCCCTGGACGTAGATCCGCTTGAAGGGCGAGCGCGGGTGGGTCGCCACGTGCCAGTTGGACATCGCGATGTCGGGCGCGGGGACCGGGTCCAGGGTGAAGGCGGTCTGGTCCTCCCAGGCGTCGCCCGTCCTCGCCTGGAGCACCCACACGGGGGCGGGGCCGTCCGGCTCCTCGACGACCAGGCGGTGGTGACGCCCGGCACCCTCGCGGACCTCCCCGGGAACCATCGGGAGTGGCTCCAACAGGGCACCGATCGCCCCGAATCCGACGTCGGCGAGGTGGCGGCCGGACTCGCCGGGCACCCCGACGGCCAGCACCATGTGGGTCCGCGGCCGGATCTCCCCGGGGCGCGCACCGAGGCGGACACGGCCGGTGAGCCGGGTGACCTCGAACCCCAACTGCTCCAGCACGGCGGCGAGCAGGGTGTTGTGCTCGAAGCAGTAGCCGCCCCGGGACGACTCGACGAGCTTGGCCTGGAGGTCGGCGACGTCGAGCGAGGGCACCGAACCGACGACCACGTCGAGGTTCTCGAAGGGTATGCCGTGGACGTGGGCACGGTGCAGGGATCGGAGGGTGGCGAGGGTGGGCACGGACTCCCCGGCCCATCCGATGCGGGCGAAGTACTTTTCCAGATCAACAGTCATATGGTCACCGTACAAACAGCGCTGGGGATCCGACCACCGACTTCGGCCCCGGCGGGAGTGGACCGTACGACCTAGGTCGTACGGTCCACTCCCGCCATCCGACCACCCTCCGGTCGCGCCTGCGGGCCGGTCAGAAGGCGGAGTTGGCGACCCAGTGCGCCAGCAGTTCCTCGTCCCCGTGCACCTCGATGCGGTCCGCGGACCGGTCCAGCCGGCCGTAGAGGAACAGCAGCAGGTCGGCGGCGGTGCCCCGGACCGTCACGTCGGCGGTCCCGTCGGCGGTCCCGTCGGCGACGGCGCCCGCGCCGTCCGGGTCGAGCCCGAAGCCGTCGGGGCGCAGCCGGACCAGCCAGTCCCCGTCCCCGTCGGTGCGGGTGAAGCGGATGGTCCGGTCCGCGCCCCGGAGGGCGGCGGTCCCGGGCGCGAAGAACGCGGCGAAGGGCAGGTTGGTCAGGAACTCCGAGACCCCGTCGGCCGCGAGGGCCGGGTCGATGCCGGGGTGCAGGCCCAGCGCGAGCTCGGCGTCCACGCGGTGCACCAGGGTCTCGAACAGCATCCGGCGCACCCAGAACCGGGCGTGCTGGTCGGCGCCCCAGGCCCACATCGGCTCGTCGAGGTCGCCCGAGGCGAACTCCGCGGCGGCCTGCGCCGCGGCGTCGTCCAGCCAGTCGGGGTAGCCGTCCGGGCCCTCGGGCAGCCGGAGGTCCACCTCGCGGCTGCGCGGCGGCTCCTGGATCCGCTGCCGCAGCAGGACGGTGAACCAGCGCTGCACACTTCCGGCGTGACGGACCAGGTCGGTCAGCGTCCATCCGGGACAACTGGGCACCGGGGTCGCCGGATCGGCGGTCCGGACGGTGGCGACGAAGCGGGCGGTCTCGGCCGCGATGCCGGCGGCGTGGTCGACGGTGGTGGTCACGGACATCGTTCTCCCGGGGAGGCGGTCCCGTTGGGGCACGGGCAGGGGTACGGTCAGGGGCTCGATCAGTGGCAGGGGCAGGGGCGCGGCAGACGCTGCAGGCGCCTCGGGCACGTCGGGTGTGCCCGGCACCTCAGGCACGTCGGGTACGCCCGGCACCTCACGCACGGGGCCGGTCGGCGACGGGCCGGTCGACGAGGGGCTTGTCGACCACGGCCTTGGTGTGGCTGAACGTGTCGATGGAGTACTCGCCGTGGTAGCGGCCCATGCCGCTCTCGCCCACGCCGCCGAACGGCAGCTCGGGCATGGCCAGGTGGGAGACCGGGAGGCCGAAGGAGAGCGCGCCGGAGGAGGTCTCCTCGGTCAGCCGCCGCTTGGTCCGCTCGGACTCGGTGAAGGCGTAGAGCGCGAGCGGCTTGTCCCGCTCGTTGATGAAGGCGATGGCCGCGTCGAGGTCGGGCACGGCGACGATCGGCAGGATCGGGCCGAAGATCTCCGCGCGCATCACGGCGGCGTCCGGGGAGACGTCCGCGAGGACGGTCGGGGCGAGGTAGCGGGCGGCGCGGTCGTGCCCGCCGCCGGTGACCGTCCGCCCGTCGTCCAGCAGGGCGGCCAGGCGGTCGAAGTGACGCTCGTTGACGATCCGGCCGTACTCCGGACTGGCCGCCGGGTCGTCGCCGTACATCTCCCGGACGGCGTCGGCCAGGTGCTTCTCCAGCCCGGCGGCGCTCTCGCCGATGGCGAGGACGTAGTCGGGGGCGACGCAGGTCTGGCCGGCGTTGAGGAACTTGCCCTGGGCGATCCTCCGTGCGGTGACCGCCAGGTCGGCGCCGGGCTCGACGACGACGGGGCTCTTGCCGCCGAGCTCCAGGGTGACCGGGGTGAGGTTCCTGGCGGCCGCGGCCATCACGATCCGCCCGACGGCGCCGTTGCCGGTGTAGAAGATGTGGTCGAAGCGCTGCTCCAGGAGGGCGGTGGTCTCCGGGACGGCGCCCTCGACGACGGCCACGGTCTCCGGGTCGAGGTAGCGCGGCAGCAGCCGGGCCATCGCCGCGGAGGTCTCGG
This sequence comes from Kitasatospora sp. RG8, assembly GCF_017813315.1. Taxonomy (NCBI): domain Bacteria; kingdom Bacillati; phylum Actinomycetota; class Actinomycetes; order Kitasatosporales; family Streptomycetaceae; genus Kitasatospora; species Kitasatospora sp. RG8. The sequence continues at coordinate 59,107 of NZ_JAGIYX010000011.1, read as the reverse complement.
GGGCCAGCTCGCTCGGCTTGACGACGGCGGTGTTGCCGGCGGCCAGGACGCCCACCAGCGGGGCCAGCGCGAGCTGGAGCGGGTAGTTCCACGGCGCGACGACGAGCACCACGCCGAGCGGGTCGCGCACCACGTGGGCCTCGGCCGGCTGGAAGAACCCCGGGACGGCGGCCGGCTTGGGCCGGAGCCACTCCTCCAGGTGTGCCACGGTGTGGTCGAGCTCGTTCAGCACGAACCCGATCTCGGTGCGGTAGGCCTCCGTCGCGCTCTTGCCCAGGTCGGCGGCCAGCGCCTGCTGGAACACCTCGGCCTGCTCGGTGAGCAGGGCGCGCAGGGCCGCCAGCCGGTCCAGGCGCCGGGCGAGCGGCTTGGTCCGGCCGCTGTCGAAGGTGGCGCGCAGGCGGGCGACCAGGGCGGGGATGTCCGCCTCGGCGGGGGTCGGGGTGTGCGTCATGAGGGTCTCGCGGTCCTTCCGGGAGGCTTGAAGTCCTAGATGGTTGATGTCTTCAAGTAATTTCGACGGTAGACCTCGATGGTTGAGGATGTCAAGCATCCTCCCTATGCTGGTTGCATGCCCCAGACGCCCCGGCCCGTGTCGCCGCCCTCCCCCGACGAGCTGATGGACCAGCTCGCACGGGTGGCCGCGGCCTACTACCGCCACTTCGCCACGGTGGCCGCCGGGCACGGGCTCACCCTGATGCAGGGCAAGACGCTCAGCCTGCTGCGCGGCCCCCGGCCCATGCGCACCCTCGCCGAGCTGCTGGCCTGCGACGCCTCGAACGTCACCGGGATCGTCGACCGGCTGACGGCCCAGGGGCTCGTCCGCCGCGAGGCCGACCCCGCCGACCGCCGGATCAAGAACATCGTCCTGACCGAGCAGGGCGAGCTCACCGTCCGCCGCATCCGGACCGAGCTGATGTCCAGTCTCACCGCACTGGAGGAGCTCACCCCCGACGAGCGCGTGACCCTCCGCACGCTGCTGGGCCGCGCCTTCCCCGAAACCGCCGCGCCGCAGCGCTAGCCGGCCACCACCGGCGCACCGGATCTTCCGACAGGAGCACTGCGCGACGGCGCCGAGCGCTGCCCGCGCGCTTCAAACCTGGTAATCGCAAACGTTCACCCTATCGGGTACAGGAAGCACTCCGGAGCGCCCCCGCGTGCGCCTCCCCGCCTACCGTTGATCAGCAAGCGACAAGGGGCACCCGATGCGGCGACCCCCTTCTTGCCATGCCACATGACGACCCGTCATGACGTGCGGTGTCCTTCGACCCGCCGTCCCGCGACGGGCAGTCCTTCGACGTGCAGTCCTTCACAGAGGGAGGCCCCGCCATGTCCGCGGACACCGGACCCGAGAGCAGCATGGAGAGCAGCAGCGTGGATGCCCCGGCGGCACGGTCATGAGCCGTACGGCCCTGGACCGGATCCTCAACGGACCCAGCGGCCTCGGGACGGCGGGCCTGCACCCGGGACGGCGCGACGCACGGCCGAAGACCGGCGATCCCATCCCCGGCCTGTACCACCACCCGGTCGCCGAGCCCGATCCGGAGCGCGTCGCGGAGGTCGGCCGCCGGATCAAGGCCTGGGCGCTGGACGAGGTCCAGCTCTACCCGCCGGAGTGGGAGGACCAGTTCGACGGCTTCTCGGTGGGGCGCTACATGGTCGCCTGCCACCCCGACGCCCCCGACATCGAGCACCTGATGATCGCCGCCCGGCTCATGGCCGCCGAGAACGCGGTCGACGACTGCTACTGCGAGGACCACGGGGGCTCGCCCGTCGGCCTCGGCGGGCGCCTCCTGCTGGCCCACACGGCCCTCGACCCCCTGCACACCACGCCGGAGTACCACCCGGCCTGGGCGGAGTCGCTGCACGAGGACGCCCCCCGGCGGGCCTACCGCTCCGCCATGGACTACTTCACCCGCGCGGCGACGCCGTCGCAGGCCGACCGGTTCCGGCACGACATGGCCCGCCTGCACCTGGGCTACCTCGCGGAGGCGGCCTGGGCCGAGACGGACCACGTCCCCGCGGTGTGGGAGTACCTGTCGATGCGCCAGTTCAACAACTTCCGGCCGTGCCCGACCATCACGGACACCGTCGGCGGCTACGAACTGCCCGCCGACCTCCACGCGCTGCCCGCCCTCCAACGGGTCATCGCGCTGGCGTCCAACGCCACCACCATCGTCAACGACCTGTACTCCTACACCAAGGAACTGGCCAGCCCCGGCCGGCACCTGAACCTGCCCGTGGTGATCGCCGAGCAGGAGGAGAAGAGCGACCGCGACGCCTACCTGAAGGCGGTCGAGGTCCACAACGACCTGATGCACGAGTTCGAGGCCGAGGCGGCCGCCCTGGCAGCCTCCTGGCCCTCCCCGTCCCTGGTGCGGTTCCTGCGCGGCGTCGCCGTGTGGGTCGACGGCAACCACTACTGGCACCAGACCAACACCTACCGCTACAGCCTGCCCGATTTCTGGTAACCAAGGAGCTTATCCGTGACCACGACCGACATCCCCTCCGTTGCCGCCACCGCCTCCGTGCCCGGCCCGGCGACCCCGTACCAGGGCGACATCGCCCGCTACTGGGACCACGAGGCCCGGCCGGTGAACCTTCGCCTCGGCGACGTCGACGGCCTGTACCACCACCACTACGGGATCGGCGACGTCGACCACGCCGCGCTCGGCGACCCGGGCGACAGCGAGCGCGAGAAGAAGGTCATCACCGAGCTGCACCGGCTGGAGTCCGCACAGGCCGAGGTGCTCCTGGACCACCTGGGCGACATCCGGCGCGGCGACACCCTGGTGGACGCCGGCTGCGGCCGCGGCGGCTCCAGCGTGATGGCCCACCAGCGCTTCGGCTGCAAGGTCGAGGGCGTCACCCTGTCGGCCAAGCAGGCCGAGTTCGGCAACCGGCGCGCCCGGGAGCTCGGCATCGACGGCTCCGTCCGCGCCCAGGTCTGCAACATGCTCGACATGCCCTTCGAGAACGGCAGCATCGCGGGCTCGTGGAACAACGAGTCCACCATGTACGTCGACCTGCACGACCTCTTCGCCGAGCACTCCCGCATCCTCGCCGTCGGCGGCCGCTACGTGACCATCACGGGCTGCTGGAACCCCGCCTACGGGCAGCCGTCGAAGTGGGTGTCGCAGATCAACGCGCACTTCGAGTGCAACATCCACTCCCGCCGTGAGTACCTGCGCGCCATGGCGGACAACCGCCTCGTGCCGCAGGCCGTCATCGACCTCACCCCCGCGACCCTGCCCTACTGGGAGCTGCGCGCCACCTCCTCGCTCGTCACGGGCATCGAGGAGGCGTTCATCAACTCCTACAAGGACGGCTCGTTCCAGTACGTCCTGATCGCGGCCGACCGGGTCTGACCGGCCGCCTCCGCGCGGGGCCGGGGCGTGCGCACGCCCCGGCCCCGCGTCGTCGCGGGACGCCCGCGCGGCCGGCGGCCGGTCAGGCCAGGGCCTTGGACTGCCAGTAGCCGAACTGGCGGAGCGGTTCGCCGTCGAGGGACCACGGCCAGGGCGTGACCGTCTCGCCGATCAGCTCGAAGGCGGTCCCGCTCTCGCGTACGCGGCCGGCCTGGACCAGGGCGTAGGCGAGCAGGTTGAGGTCGGCCCGGGCGGCCGCGTACGCGAGCCGGCCGGGGACGAGCCAGCCGGCCAGGGCGGCGTCCAGCGCGCCGGCGGCCCGGTGGTTCGACCACTGCCGCCGCACCAGCAGTCCCTCGACCCCGCCGCGGGCCAGCGTGCGGGCGTGCTCGTCGACCAGCGCGGTCAGCTCCACCCCCGTGGCCGGCGCCGCCGACGGCACACCGGCCCGGACGGCGTGCACGAAATCCAGCTGGCTGCTGCGCGAGCCGCACTCCTCCGGCGACAGGTAGCGCAGCATCTGCAGGTGGGCCTCCCGGTTCCACGGGTCGCGTGAGGTCACCTCGTGCCAGACGGTGAACAGCTCGCGGGAAGGGGCGCGGGTCAGGCGCAGGATCCCCAGCAGCGCCACCCAGGGCGTCGGGTCGTCCGGGAGGGCCTCGGCGGCGCGGTGGCAGTACCCGGCGGCGGCAGCGGCGTCCTCCATCCGTCCCGCGTGCCGGCCACGGACCAGCTCGACCCACGCCTCGAACACCAGCGGGTCGCCGCCGCGGGGGGCGCGCAGCCGCCAGGTGCGGGAGACCCCCGAGGGCGCCGCGGCCTCGGCGAGCACGGCGATGCGGTGGCCGCGCCTGTCCCAGTCCGCGCCGGCCTCCTGGAGGAGCCGCTCGACCTGGTCGACCTGAATGCTGACCTGGCCCGGCATTCCGGGGGAATTCAGCTGCCGCCGGACACGGCCGAGCTTGACGTCGTCGAGCTCCGGCAGCAGGCGCGGGCCGGAAGCGCGAAGTCTTCGGAATATCGACACGCGCCGCAGCCTAGGGCCCCGACGGAATTCCGGACAGCCCTCGGAGGCAATTGTTATTTCCCGTGATTCCGGTGACCCTACGGTCTCGTACAGCGACCGGCCGCACGCCCCCGGCCGGTCACGCATTTCCGCGGCAAATGACCGGGCGTCAGGAATTCGGATTCCCGGCGGCGTAATTCCCCGGCCACCCGGTCCGCCCGGTCCGCCGGGGCCGGACGGCCGGGGACGGCGTCCGGGCGGGGTCGCCCGCACCGCCGGCCACCCGCGCCATGACGACTCCCGCCGTGGCCACCCGACCGCCCCCGGCCTCCGAAACCGCCGCCGGGGACCGGGCCGGGGCCGGTGGTAGGGTGATCGAAATGTCGACGCGGAGGCCCCCAAAGACCGTGCGGGCAGCCGGGGTTGCCGCCTTACGACGGTTGCGGCCCGTCCGGCGGGCCCGCCGGACGATCACCCGCTTCCCCCCTGCCGCGGGCTACGTGCTGATCTGCGTCGGCACTGGTTGGGCGTAGCCGACGCCGCCGAACAGCCGTGGAGCGGGCGTACGCGACGGACTTGCTCGCCCGCGGCGCCGCCGGCGTGGGCTACCTGCTGAAGGACCGGGTGGGGCGCGCCGAGGAGTTCCTCCAGGCGCTGCAGCGGGTCGCCGACGGCGGCACGGCCATGGACCCCGAGGTCGTCTCACAGCTGATGGCCCGCCGGGCCGGGGCGGACCCGCTGTCCTCGCTGACGCCGCGCGAGCGCGAGGTGCTGGCGCTGACGGCGGAGGGCCGCAACAACGGCACCATCACCGAGCTGCTGTTCATCACGGAGAGCTCGGTGAACAAGCACATCGGGAACATCTTCTCCAAGCTGGGCATGCCGACGCCGGAGAGCGGCAACCGCCGGGTGCTCGCCGTGCTGGCCTACCTCCGGGCCACCTGAGCCGCCGGGACGTCGCGGGCCGGGGATGTCGCGGGCCGGGAAGGTCGCGGGCCGGGCCCCTTGCCCCGGGGCGGCGGTGCGCTCACCGTCCGTGCCCGCCGAAGGTCTCCCCGTCGCCTACCTGGCGGATCGCGCCCGGTAGCGGTTCACTGGGAGTGAGCAGGGCAGGGAATGGAGGCCCGGCGATGGAATGTCCCCACCCGATCGGATTCCACGCTGAGGTCCGCGAGCGCTACGCCGCGGCCGGGGCGGAGGTCACCCGGCTGGTGAAGGCCGTGCCCGAGGACCGGTGGACGGCGCCCACGCCGTGCCGCGACTGGGACGTGCGGGCGCTGGTGAACCACCTCGCGGCACAGCACCTGTGGGTCTGTCAGGCGGCCGCGGGCTACACCCCGGAGCAGATCGGCCGCCGGTTCCGGGGCGACGTGCTGGGTCGCAACCCCCTGGGCGTGTGGACGATGGCCGTGGGCAGCGCCCTGCGCGCCCTGAACGTGCCGGGCGCCCCCGATCTCCTGGTCCACCTGTCGTACGGGCTGCGCGACGTCGGCGGATACGCCCGTGAACTCACCGCCGAGACCGTGGTGCACGGCTGGGACCTCGCCCGTGCGCTGGGCGAGACCGGCCGGATGCCGGTGGGCGCCGCCCGGTACGCGCTCGTGGAGTTCCAGGGCTACCGCGACCTCGCCGGCACCGGCCGGTTCGACCCGCCGCACGCCACGCCGCCCGGCGCCGACGCCCAGGAGCTGCTGCTCGCCCTCACCGGGCGCGACCCGCACTGGTCCACCGAGCTGCGCTGATCCGGCCCACCACCCGGCGCACACCCGGCTCCTCACCCGACCCCGGCCCTGCACCCGACCGCCGGGAAGGCCCGGCCACCTCCCCGGTCCGGCGGACCTCCCGCCTCCCCGGCCCGGCCACCCCGGGCCCCGGCCCTTCGCGAGGCATGATGAGGCCCCGGCGAGGAGGGAGCCCCATGACTGCTGGTACCCGCGACGAAGGGTGGCGCCGCGTGGTGCCGGCCCTGCCGGGGCTTTCCGTGCTCCGCGGCTACCGGCGCGAGTGGTCGCGCGGCGACCTGCTGGCCGGCATCACCGTGGCGGCCTACCTGGTGCCGCAGGTCATGGCGTACGCCTCCGTCGCCGGTCTGCCTCCCGTCACCGGGCTCTGGGCGATCCTGCCGGCGATCGCGCTGTACGCCCTCGTCGGCTCGTCCCGGCTGCTGTCCGTCGGCCCCGAGTCGACCACCGCGCTGATGACCGCCACCGTGGTCGGACCGCTGGCGGGCGGGGACACCGGGCGCTACGCGGCGCTGGCCGCGTCCCTCGCGGTGGTGGTCGGGCTGCTGTGCGTCCTGGCGTGGCTGACCCGGCTCGGATTCGTCGCCGATCTGCTCTCCCGGCCGGTGCTGACCGGCTATCTCACGGGCGTCGCCCTGATCATGATGGTGGACCAGCTCTCCAAGCTCACCGGGGTCGAGGTGAAGGGGGAGGGCTTCTTCCCCCAGCTGGCGTCGTTCGTGTCGAACCTGTCCGGGGCCCACGTGGCGACGGTCGTCTTCAGCGCCGCCACACTGCTCTTCCTCTTCCTCGTGGCCCGCTTCCTCCCGCGGCTGCCCGGCCCGCTGCTGGCCGTCGTGCTCGGCACGGCGGTGTCGGCGGCGTTCTCCCTGAAGGACCACGGTGTCGCGGTCATCGGCGACATCCCGGCCGGGCTGCCCCGCCCCCGCCTGCCGGACCTGGACGAGCTGAACCGGCTGCTCCTTCCCGCCCTGGGCATCCTGCTGGTCGGCTACACCGACTTCATCCTCACCGCACGCGCCTTCGAGCCGTCCGGCGAGGGACGGCGTCCGGACGCCAACCAGGAGCTGCTGGGCCTCGGCGCGGTCAACATCGGCGCCGGCCTCTTCCAGGGCTTCCCGGTGAGCAGCAGCGCCAGCCGCACGGCGCTGGCGAAGTCGGCGGGCGGACGCACCCAGGTGTACTCGTTGCTGGCCGGCGTCGCGGTGATCGCCGTGCTGCTGTTCCTCGGGCCGCTGCTGCGCGACACCCCGGACGCGGTGCTGGGCTCCCTGGTGGTGTTCGCGGCGGTCCGGATGATCGACATCGCCGGTTTCCGCCGGCTGGCCTCCTTCCGGCACCGGGAGCTGCTGCTGGCGGTCGGCTGCCTGGCCGGCGTCCTGGCCCTGGACATCCTGTACGGCGTGCTGGTCGCGGTGGGGCTCTCGGTGGCCGAGCTGCTCAGCCGGGTCGCGCGGCCGCACGACGCCGTGCTCGGCACCGTGCCGGGCGTCGCCGGGATGCACGACGTCGACGACTTCCCGCAGGCCCGGACCGTTCCCGGACTGGTGGTCTACCGCTACGACTCCCCGTTGTTCTTCGCCAACGCGGAGGACTTCCGGCGGCGTGCGCTGGCCGCCGTGGCGGCCCAGCCGGACCCGGTGAGGTGGTTCGTCCTCAACGCCGAGGCGAACGTGGAGGTGGACATCACCGCGCTGGACTCACTGGACGCCCTCCGGCTCGAACTGGCCGGCCGCGGCATCGTCTTCGCGCTGGCCCGGGTCAAGCAGGACCTCCGCGACGAGCTCGACGCCTACGGCCTGAGCACGTCCGTCGGCGAGGACCTGATCTTCCCCACCCTCCCCACGGCGGTGGCCGCCTACCGCGCCCGGGCCGGGGACACGCCGTAGCGGTCGGCGGCGGCCCGGCGTCCGGCCGCGCGGCGGCGGACCGGACCGGTGGCGGACCGGACCGGTGGCGGACCGGACCGGTGGCGGACCGGACCGGTGGCGGGCGCAGCCGCGCTCAGCCGCGGGCCGACGCCCGGCGGCGGGCGAGGAGCTTGCCCAGCTCCCACAGCAGCAGGAGCGCGACGGCGGCCAGCAGCGCCCAGCAGAACTGCCGGAGGTTGAGGTCGGTGGTGCCCAGCAGGCGGTGGAACACGTCCATCTGGGTGACCAGCACCGCCAGGACGAACTCGCCGAGGGCCGCCAGGTTCATCTGCCTGCTGTCGAAGGTGGCGACGTTCAGCACCGAGCCGCGCTCACTGCGGCACTCGTACGCCGCCACGATCAGGCAGAGCGCGAAGGCGGTGAAGGAGATCGAGTTGCCGATCTGGAGGCTTCCGTAGTGCGACTCGCCCAGTTTGATCAGCAGGAGCAGCGCGACGGTGACGGCCAGCCCCGCCAGGCCCACGGTGATCACGACGGGCCTGGTCAGCACCGTCTCCCCGCGCGGGCGCGGGGTGCGCCGCATCAGCCCGGGGCTCGCCAGGTCGAATCCCAGGGCGAAGCCGAACGGGGCGTTGACCACGAAGTGGATCCAGAGGACCTGCGCCGGGGTGAACGGCTCTCCCGCCGCGAGGTTGAGGACGGTGGCGCCGAGGAAGGTCAGGACGAACGTCACCAGCAGCACCAGGACGAACCGGATGTACTTGGTGAGGTTGTCGTAGAGCTTCCGGCCCTCCTCGACGGCGTAGACGATGGTGGCGAAGTTGTCGTCGGCGAGGACCATGCGGCCGGCGTTCTTCGCGACGTCGGTGCCGCTGCCCATGGCGATGCCGATGTCGGCGGCCTTGATGGCCGGCGCGTCGTTGACGCCGTCGCCGGTCATCGCGACGACGTCGCCCTTCTTCTTGAGCGTGTCGGCGAGCAGCACCTTGTGCTCGGGCGCGACGCGTCCGACCACGCCGATGTCGTCGATGCGCGTCAGCCGCTCGTGTTCGGGCATGGCGGCGAAGTCGGCGCCGAGGACGGCCTCGCCCTCGATGCCCAGCTGCCGGGCGATGGCCTCACCGGTGGTCACGTCGTCCCCGGTGACCATGCGGACCCGGATGTGGGCGGCCTGGGCGTCGGCCACCGCCGCCCTGGACTCCTCCCGGGGCGGGTCGACCATGCCGACGAGGCTGGTCATCCGCAGGTCGGTGACGAGCGCCAGCAGGTCGCCGGCCGGGTCGAAGTCCGCCGGGTCGAGGTCCCGCACGGCCGCGGCCATCACCCGGCGCCCCTCGCCGCCCATCCGTTCGGTCTGTGCCTGGGCCCTGCCGCTCAGGCCGGCGTCCCACGGGATGCCCGTACCGGCCGAGAGCGCGGTGGTGGCGCGGTCCATCACCGCGGGGGCCGCGCCCTTCACGAAGCACCGGACCACGCTGCGCCCCGCGGCGTCCACCGTCGAGTTGAAGGTCGCCATCAGCTTGTAGCCGGGGTCGAACGGCAGCGTGGCGAGGCGGGGGAAGCGTTCCCGGGTGGCCTCGATGTCCAGCCCGGCCTTGTGCCCGAGGACGAGCAGGGCGCCCTCGGTCGGGTCGCCCACGACCTCGCCGTCCACCAGTTTGGCGTCGTTCGCGATCAGGTAGGGCAGCACGGCGTCCTCGATGCCGGCGGAGGTGCCGGCGGCGTGGTGGACCTTCCCTTCGAGGCGGTAGCCGGTACCGGAGACGGTGTAGCGGTCGGTGGGGCTGAGCACCTCGACGACGGTCATCTGGTTCATCGTCAGGGTGCCGGTCTTGTCGGAGTTGATGGCCGAGGTGAAGCCGAGCGTCTCGACGGAGGGCAGCTCCTTCACGATCGCGTGGCGCTTGGCCAGGTTGAGGCTGCCGACCGAGAGGATCACCTGGCTGACGGTCGGCAGCGCCTCGGGGATGGCGGCGATCGCCAGTGAGACCGCGCTGACGAAGAGGGCGTCCCACGCCTGGTCCCGGCTGCGGCCGAGCGCGAACATGACGACCATGGTCAGACCGGCCGCCGCCGCGATCCACAGCGTCAGCGTGTTGAGCTCCCTGGTGAGCGGCGACTGCTCCTTCTCAGTGGCCGACAGCATCCCGGAGATCTTGCCCAGCTCCGTGCCGGCGCCGGTGCCGGTGACGACGAGCAGTCCGCTGCCGTGCGTGACCGGGGTGTTCATGAACGCCATGTTGGTCTGGTCCCCCGGCGGCAGGCCGCCCCCGGCCGTCAGCGTGCCGGCGTCCTTCGCCGCCGGGACGCTCTCGCCGGTGAGCGCCGACTCGTCGATCTGCAGGGCGCTGGCCTCGATGATCCGCCCGTCGGCCGGCACCTCGTCGCCGGCCGAGATGAGCACGATGTCGCCGACGACCACCTGCTCGGCCGGGATCTCGGCCTCGGTGCCGTCCCGGCGGACCCGCGCCGTCGCCTCCATCATCGACTTCAGCGCGTTCATCGCGCTCTCGGCCTTGCCCTCCTGGCGCAGGCCCACGACCGCGTTGAACAGGGTCAGGACGACGAGCAGGATGCCGGTGCCCCACTCCCTGATCGCGAACGACACGATCGCCGCGGCCACCAGGATGATCTGCATGTAGGTGCGGTACTGGTCGAGGAAGCGCAGCCAGTCGGGCCTCGTCTTCTCCTCCGGCAACGCGTTCGGCCCGTTCGCGGCCAGCAGTTCGGCCGCCCGGGAGGCCGTGAACCCCGCCGCCGGGTCCGCCCCGAGGGCGGCCACGACCTCCTCCGGCGGCCGCGCGTACCACGGGACGGAGCCTGCCGGTCCCGACTGGTCAGCCTGCTCCGCCATCGTCGCTCCTCACGATCCGGATCCGCCCGGCCGGCCGTCCCGGCCGACCGGGTGCGCCGCCGCGTACGGGTCGTCGGCGGCTCCCTCGGGGGCCTGCTCCTCCAGCCGGCGCCTGGCCGCGCGGAGCTCCTTCCGGGCCTCGTCGCCGACGGTCGGGTACTGCGGGTCGAGCCCGATCAGCGTGTGCGCGAGCACCGCCGCCGCGCAGATCCGCGCGAACCACTTCCGGTCGGCCGGCACCACGTACCAGGGCGCCCACGGCGTGCTCGTGGCCGACAGCATCTCGGAGAACGCCTTCTGGTAGTCGTCCCACCGCTCGCGCTCGCGGATGTCGGCCGCGGAGAACTTCCAGTTCTTCTCGGGCAGGTCGATCCGTTTGAGGAAGCGGGTGCGCTGCTCCTCCTTGGAGAGGTTCAGGAAGATCTTCACCACCTTGAACCCGTTCTCGGTGAGGTACCGCTCCCAGTCGTTGATCGCCCGGTAGCGGTCCTCCCAGATCCCCGGCCCCTTCGCCTCCTCGGGCAGCCTCTGCCGGTCGAGGACCTCGGGGTGCACCCGCACCACGAGCACCTCCTCGTAGTGCGACCGGTTGAAGATCCCGATGTCGCCCCGGGCCGGCAGCCGTTGCGCGTACCGCCACAGGAAGTCGTGGTCGAGCTCCTCCGCGGAGGGCACCTTGAAGCTGCTCACGTGGACGCCCTGCGGGTTCACCCCGCTCATCACGTGGCGGATCGTGCCGTCCTTCCCGCCGGCGTCCAGCGCCTGGAGGCAGAGCAGCACCCCGTAGGTGTCCTGGGCGGCCAGCCTGGCCTGGTACTCCGCCAGCAGGGAGACGCCGGAGCGCAACAGCTCCGCGCCCTCGCGCTTCTTCAGACCGGCCTTGTAGCGCGGGTCGAAGTCGGCTTCCAGGTCCACCTCCGAACCCGGCTTCACCCGCAGCGGCTTGATGAACTTCGCGATCCGCTTCGCACGTTTGTCGGCCACCGCCTGCACCAGCTCCTCCCGGGTCCGGCAGGCGCCACGAGGCCCCGCCGTGTTCTCCGCCCGCACGGGCGACGGTGGCTGCGGCCCGTACCCGGAACCGCGGGCCCCCTCGTCCCGGACGCCGCAGACGTCCCCGTTTGCGCACTCCCGAGTCTCGGCAGCGCCGCGGCCGCCCGCATGCCGGCCTACGCCGCACGGGGGACCGCGGCCCCGGCGGCCGGCGCCGCCGCCGCGGGTCACCGGGGGACGGACCGGACCAGCAGCAGGGCGATGTCGTCGGTGCGGTGCTGCGCGTGCCCGGCCCGGCCGACGAGCGCGTCGGCGAGCCGGTCCAGCGGTTCGTCGCCGTGGTGGGCGAGCGTGGCGGTGAGCTCGGCCAGCGCCTGGTCGAGATCGCCGCCGGGCGTCTCGATCAGGCCGTCGGTGTACAGGACCAGGGTGGTGCCGACCGGCAGCCCGACGCGGATCTGCGGGTACTCGGCCTCCGGGTCGACGTTCAGCACCATGCCGGTGAGCGGCTCCAGCGCCGCCGCCCTGCCGTCCGGGTCGTACCGCAGGGGCACGGGGTGGCCCGCGTTGGCCAGCCGGGCCTCGCGGTGGACGAGATCGACGCAGAGGTACATGCAGCTGGCCAGCAGGGCCGTGTCCAGGTCGGCCAGCAGGCGGTTGGTGCGGGCGAGCACGGTGCTCGGGTCGGGGTCGGCCGCGGCGAAGGCGCGGACGGCGGTGCGGACCTGGCCCATCAGCGCGGCGGCGTTGACGTTGTGGCCCTGGACGTCGCCGATCACCACGGCCACCGTGTCCGCGCCGACCCGGATGAGGTCGTAGAAGTCCCCTCCGACGTCCATGTCCTCGGTGCACGGCAGGTAGCGGGCCGCGATCTCCAGGCTCGGGACGGTGGGCAGCGCGTGCGGCAGCAGGCTCTCCTGGAGGCCGTGGGCGAGGAGGAGCTTGGTGTCGTACAGCCGGGCCCGGTCCAGGGCCTGGGCGATCAGGCCGCCGAGCGAGGTGAGGACGGCGCGCTCCTCCACGTCGAAGCGGTGCGGCTCGGCGAAGGCCAGCACGCAGGTGCCGATCAGCCGGCGCGAGGTCACCAGCGGCAGATAGGCCCAGGCGGCCATCCCGTCCTGCGTCTCGTGGCGGTCCGGGTAGAGCCGTTCCAGCTCCACCCGGGTCTCGAAGAACGCCGGCACGGGATTGGTCGACGCCTGGACGCCGGGCGTGGACTCCGTCAGCGGGGTGCTGTCGAACTGGTCGACCAGGCCCGGCGGATACCCGCGGTGGCCCACGATCCGCAGCCGGCCGCCCTCGGCCATCAGCACCGCGACGGCCTGCCCGCCGAACGCCGGCAGGATCTGCTCGGAGACCATGCCCACGACGTCCTGCACGCTGACGGCCTCGGTCAGCGCACCGGCGAGGTGGAGGAGGTGGTACAGCGCTCCGGGCCGCGTGTGCACCACGCGCTCGGCGGGGGCCCCGGCCCGCCGGCCGGCCTCGGCGTCACTGGTGACCTCGGCGGCTTCGACGACCCGTACGGTGACCCCGGAGGCGTCCGGGAAGAGCTGGAACGAGAGCCACCGGTCCGGCGGCCTCAGGGCGACGAAGGAGGTGGACTGCCCGCCGATCACCGCCGCGCGGTAGTGGTACTCGTACACCGGGTCGCGCAGCCAGGGCAGCGTCTCCCACGGCCGGACGCCCAGCAGCCGGTCCACCGGCTCGCCGAGCAGCCCGGCCGCAGCCGGGGTGACCGCGGCCAGCCGGCCGTCCAGGTCGATCTCGCAGACGCCCTCCGGCAGCCGTGCCGCCATCGTGCTGCCCGGGCCGGCGGAACGGTACTCCGCCACCGCGGGGCGCGGGCCGGGCCGGATCGGACGGCCCGCCCGGGCCGCCACCGCCAGTGGCCCGGCCAGCTGCCGGGCGAGCGCTTCGAGCCCGTCGCGTTCACGGGGCGACAGCTCGGAGGGGTGCGCGGCGGGCCAGAGGACGAAGAGGGCCCCGTGGGCGGTCCCCTGTGCGACGAGCGGAACGGCCGCGAGGCAGAACGAGTACGGCATGGCGACCGCGACGCTGGGGTACCGGCGGGCCATCTCCTCGGGACCGGCGACCCAGACCGTCCGGCCGGTGCGCACCGCCTCGACGATCGGGATCGGCGCGGTCATGCCGACGTGCCGCCACGGTCGGGTGAACTGCCGGGCGGCCCCGAAGGTCATGACCAGTTCGAGCTGGCGCCGGTCCTCCGACAGCACGTAGAGGCCGCCGAGGTGCGCACCGATCCGGTCCGGCACCGACCGCAGGATCCGCGCCAGCACCGCGAGGCCGCGCCCTTCCATCACCTCGGCGGCCTCGTGTCCGGACCGCGGCGACGCATGTGGCGGCATGCCCATCACAACAACCTCGTTCGAGCCGACGGCGGACCCGCGCCCTCCTCCATACTGGCCCGGCCGGGCACCGGACGCGCCCTGTCGCCGCCCCGCGGACGGCGGCGGAGCCGCACCGCCGGTGCCCTCCACGTGGTGACCGCCGGGAGCGCGGTGGACGGCCGACCGGCACTCCCCGGGACGCACACGGGAAGGCCACCCCGGGGAGACCCCGGGGTGGCCTTCGCACCGACGGCCTGTTCAGGGCTGATCCCTGAGGAGCGGATCAGTAGGGCTCCGCCTTGCTCTGCGCTTCGACCTGGGCCACCTCGGCCACGGCGATGGCGATGCCGAGCGCCTCGGTGATGTGGCCCGCCGCCGCCATGACGCGGGCCGTGCCCACGATGGGCGCGACCGCGACCAGCACGTCCTGCAACTGTTCGACCGTCAGCCCGGCCTCGACGGCCGGGCCCACGTGGGCGAGGTAGGAGATCGCGGGTGCGTCCATGGCCGCGAGGGCGGCGATCCTGGTGAGGATGAGCGTCCGCTCGTCCAGGCCGCAACGTTCGAGCGAGTCGACCGTCATGGCGGCGAGCGTGTCGAGGACGGGGGTCTCTGACTGTGTGGACATGCCTGGCTGCCTTCCGCAGAGGTGGCACTGACAGGGAAGTGCGCCGGACAGCGGGAGTCGCCACCGCCGACGGGCCCTGTTCCGAAGACTAGAGGCCTCCCCCGCCCCGCGCACGGCGGGCGGCGGCCGGCAGGTGCGGCAGCCTCCGCACGTCGGCGAGGAGCACGGTGCCCGGGCCGGCGTCGCGCCGGGGTCGGCCTCAGCCCGCCGGGGCCGTCGGAGCGGGCGGGACCGCGCCGGCCGTTCCCGGCACCGTCGGCGCGTCCTCGCGCCGCCGCCGGCGCAGCCAGACGGTCAGCAGGAGGCACGGCAGCAGGAGCCCGCAGAGGGTGAGGACGAGGAACGTCGTGAAGCCGCTGATGTGGCTCACCAGCCACGCGAAGTTCTGCCCGAAGAACCCGACCACGAACGACAGCGGGAGGAACACCGTCGCCACGATCGTGAGCCGCTCCATCGTGGCGCTCTGCCGGAGGGTGATCTTGTTCTGCTCGACGGAGATGACCGCGATGTTCGCCTCCAGGACGGTGGTCAGGAGGTCCCGCTGGGCGGCGACCTCCTCGTTGACCAGCAGGAGGTGGTCGTGCACGTCGCGGAAGTACGGCAGGAGTTCGGCCGACGACCTGCCGGGCTGCAGCCGCCGGCCCACCACGGCCAGCAACGGGTGCACGACGCGGTAGAAGTCGGTGGCCTCCCGGCGCAGGAAGTAGATCCGCTCGGTGGGCGCGACCGCCCCGGAGAACACCGTGGCCTCGATCTCCTCGATGTCGCGTTCGAGTCCCGCGACGACGGGCGCGTAGCCGTCGACGACCTGGTCGAGGATGCCCCAGAGCGTCGAGGTGCTGCCGGCCCGCAACAGCTCGGGCCTGCGTTCCAGCCGGCTGCGGGCACCGGCCAGTTCGCTGGCGACGCCCTGGCGGACGGTGATCACGAAGTGCTCGGCCAGGAAGATGCTGATCTCACCGGTGTCGACCTCCTCGCGCTCGTCGTCGTAGCGCGCCGTGCGCAGGATGATCAGCTCCGTGCCGTCCTCGTACTGCTCGGCCTTCGGCCGCAGGTGGAAGGCCTGGGCGTCCTCGACGGCGAGTTCGTGGAGGCCGAAACCCTCGCGGACCTCCTCCAGTTCCTCGTCGCCCGGTTCGAACATGCCCAGCCAGACGAAGCCGCCCAGCGCGCAGCGCGCGGCCGCCTCCTCCAGGGGCATCGCGCCCTCGTGCTGCCGACGCCCGTCGTGGTAGTGCGCACAGTCGACGATCATGGCCTTCCTCCTCGCGTCCGGCCCGCCGACGCCTCCACCACCCCCGCCGCGCCGTTCCGCGACGCGATGCGCCGGCAGGCCTCACAGCAACGCCTGCTCCTCCGCTCCACCTCATGCTCCTCCGCTTCGGCCGCGACGTCCCCGCGCTCCGTCCCGGACGTCCCGACGCGTCGGCCGAAGCGTCCCCCCGCCCCTCGGACCTCCCCGCGGCGGCACCGCACGGCGGTCGCGTCCGCGGCGGCGGCCGAAGGTACCGGTGGGCAGGGACCTTCGGTCCCTCGGCAGCGAGGCCTCCCGTGCGTTCTTCTTGAGGCGCCACCGGAACCCGCGCCCGGCGTCCCGGCCCACCACCGGCCGTCGACGCACGCGGTCCACCGCCACGTGCCCGAGGAGTACGCCTTGCTTTCCGCCGAATCAGCCCGGGTCGTCCGCGGCTCCCTGCCCGCCGTCGGCGCGGCCCTCGACGAGATCACCGCCCGCTTCTACGCCACCATGTTCGCCGAGCACCCGGAGCTCCTGGACGGGATGTTCAACCGCGGCAACCAGGCCAGCGGCGCCCAGCGCCAGGCCCTCGCCGGGTCGATCGCCGGGTTCGCCGGCGCGCTGCTGGCCCGTCCGGACACCCGCCCCGACGCGCTGCTGGCCCGCATCGCCCACAAACACGTCGCGGTCGGCGTCACCGACGACCAGTACACGATCGTGCACAAGTACCTCTTCGCCGCGATCGCCGAGGTGCTGGGCGAGGCGGTGACACCCGAGGTGGCCGCGGCCTGGGACGAGGTCTACTGGCTGATGGCCGGTGCCCTCATCGCCCAGGAGGCCCGCCTCTACCAGGAGGCGCAGGTACGGCCGGGGATGATCTGGCAGCAGTGGACGGTGGTCGAGCGGCGCGAGGAGACCGCGGACACGGCCTCCTTCCTGCTCCGGCCCGCCGACGGCTCCGACGCCCCGCCGGCCCGGGCGGGCCAGTACGTCAGCGTGCGCGTCCTGCTGCCCGACGGCGTGCACCAGCTGCGCCAGTACAGCCTCTCCGGCGCGCCCGGCGGGCGGCTGCGCCGGATCACCGTCAAGCGGGTCCACGGCGAGGGTCCCGACGGCGAGGTCTCCGGTCTCCTGCACCGCACCGTGCGCCCCGGCGACGAGCTCACCCTGTCCGTGCCCGTCGGCGACGTCGTCCTCGACGACACGGACGCCCCGCTGGTGCTGGTCTCCGCCGGGATCGGCTGCACGCCGATGGTGGGCATGCTCGAACACCTCGCCGCCACCGGCTCCCGCCGCCCGGTCCTCGTCCTGCACGCGGACCGTTCCGCCGCCGACCACGCCCTGCGGGCCGACACCAACCGCCTCGTGGCCGGACTGCCCGACGCCCGCGCCGTGTTCTGGTACGAGCGGCCCTCGGCCGAGGAGCCGGAGGGGCGCACCGGGCTGATGGACCTCGACGGCCTCGACCTGCCCGGGAACGCCCACGTGTACCTGTGCGGCGCGCTGCCCTTCATGCGGGCGGCCCGCGACCGGCTGCTGCGCGCCGGTGTCCCGGCCCGGCACATCCGTTACGAGGTCTTCGGCCCCGACCTCTGGCTCGCCGACGCCACGGCCTGACACCGGCCGCGCAACCGCCGCCGCGGTAGGAACGCCCTGCCGCGGCAGCGGTGCGTCCCGCCTGCCGGTCAGCCCGCCCGCGTCGCGGCCGCACCGGCCTCGGGGGCGGGCTCCGGCCCGGCACCGGGGAGCATGCGCCCGAACGCGGACCGGACGTCGGCGGTCGTGCGGCCGGTCTCGTGGAGCGCCCGCGGGAGGTGGTGCGCCAGGGCCTCGACCAGTGCCCGGATGTGGTCACGGCCGACGTGCCGGGTGAGGGTGAAGCGCAGGCCGGACTTCTTGAGGGGGACGACCGGGAAGGACGACTGGTTCACGTAGAAGCCCTCGTCGAGCATCCGCCGCACCATGGCGTAGCTCACCTCGGGCTCGCCGAGACCGAGGTAGTAGACCGGTGTCCGCGGGTCGGAGACGACGGGCAGGCCGGCGGCGGCGAGGAGCCCGTTGCAGTACTCCCGGCGCTCCGCCAGCTCCGCCTGGAGCTCCCCGATCCGGGCGGAGAGGTGGATCCGCGCCGAGGCGATCGCCGCCCCGAGCATCGGGGGCGGCAGCGGGTGGGAGTACATCAGCGGTCCCCCGTTGATCCGGACCTTCTCGTACGCCTCCCCGGTGGGGAACACGGCGACTCCGCCGATGGTCCCGAAGCCCTTGGCGAGTGTCGTCACGAGCACCACCCGGCCGCCCAGGCGCCGGCCGAGCCGCTCGAAGACGTAACCCGTGCCGTGCCGCCCGTACCAGCTCATGCCGTGCGCGTCGTCGACGTAGAGGTGCAGCGCCGGGTACTCCTCCATCAGCCGGGCGAGCTCCTCGACCGGCGCGACGTCGCCGAACATCGAGTACACGCCGTCGATCAGGTACCAGACCCGCTCGCCGGAGGCCTGCGACCGCCGGAGCCTGCGCCTGAGCGCGTCCAGGTCGCCGTGGCGCACCATCGCGAGCTCGACCCCCTGGTGCCGGACGAGCTGGGCGGCCGTCTGGACGCTGAAGTGGACCTGCTGGTCCAGCACGGCGTGGTCGCCCGCCCCGAGCAGCGCCGGCAGCACGGAGATGTGGCACAGCGACGTCGAGGAGTACACGAGCACGGGGTGGCCCTCGTACATCTCCCCCAACAGCTCTTCGAGTTCGAGGTTCAGGCCGGACGCCACGTACGACCGCGAGACCGAGAACTGCATGCCGAAGCGGGCGATCGCGTCGACGGCGCCGCGCTGGATCCGCTCGTCCTGTTCGAGGGCGAGGTAGCCGCAGGTGCCGAAGTTGAGCAGGTCCCGGCCCCCGATCCGCAGGAACGTGCCCGGCGGCTCGTCGAGCCCGGTCGTCAGATGGCTGGTGCCCTGTCTCATCGCCTCGGCGATCAACCTCTCGGCGGTGTCGGCGGAACTCTGGTACGGCACGGCGGCCATGGCGGACCCCTTCGGACCATCAGTCGGTCGGACCATGGGATGAACGGCACGCGCCCACGGAGGTCACGCGGACACGGGGCGCGCGACGGGGGCGTGCGGAAGCACTTCACGGGGCGCCCGGCAGGGCGAGGCGGGCAGCCGGGCCGGGGCCCCGAGGAGGCAACCCTCCGGAGGTCACGGTGGCTGACGGGGCTTTCAGCCCCCGGAGGGATCTTGGCCGGGGGCCCCGGGTAAGGTAGGCGATCGTGGCGAGTCGTAAAACGTCGATCATGGAAGCAGCGGCGCGGGTGATCGCGCGGCGTGGGGTGCGCGGGCTGCGGGTGGAGGAGCTCGCCGCCGAGGCCGGCGTGTCCACCGCGTTGATCTACTACCACTTCAAGGACCGCACCGGGATCCTCCGGCAGACGCTGGAGTTCATCAACGACCGGGCCGAGCGCTACACGACCGAGCGCGCCGCCGACGCGCCGCCGCTGACGGCCCGCGAGGAGCTGGAGCAGACCCTGCTGCTGGAGCTCCAGGACACCGCCGAGGTACGCGAGAACAGCACCGCCTGGGGCGAGCTGCGGGCGAGCGCGGTGTTCGACGGGACCCTGCGCGAGGACCTCGCACGGGCCACCCGGGTCTGGGTGCAGGAGGTCGCCGAGCTGCTCGGGGCGGTGCAGCCGATGTCCCCGGCGGTCGCCCTGGCCGGTGCGGCGGAGCGGCTGACCGCGCTGTTGGAGGGGCTGAGCACGCGCTGGCTCAGCGGCAGCCTGCCCCTGGCGCACGCCCGCGCACTCATGGCCGAGGCGATCGACGCCGAGGTGGCCCGGCTCGGCTCCTGAGCCGGTCGGCAGGGCCCGGACCGGCGGACTCCGGCCGGTGGTTCGCATCCGCGGGGCCGGGCCCACGTGCATTCCGAGCCGGCCTGCGCCCTGAGCCCGCCGAGGCCGGAGGACGTCACTCTCCGTACGGCAGTCGTCGGACCTGCGTCATGCCACGCCCGCGAGTTTGACTGATTTTTCAGTCAGTGCGAGCCTGAAGCCGCAGGCCGGATGCTGCCGCCGGGCCGCTCCCGTCGTGCGCCGTCGTGTGGCGGCGCGAA
Organism: Kitasatospora sp. RG8; assembly: GCF_017813315.1. NCBI lineage: Bacteria > Bacillati > Actinomycetota > Actinomycetes > Kitasatosporales > Streptomycetaceae > Kitasatospora > Kitasatospora sp. RG8. The sequence continues at coordinate 38,959 of NZ_JAGIYX010000011.1, read as the reverse complement.
GAGTGGACCTGGTGGCCCGTGCACCCTCCCCCGCACCGCCGCACGATCTGGAGACCCTCATGACGCACCACCGCGATGACCGTTCCACCGAGGCCTACCCCTGGGTGCCCGCGGACGACGCACCGCATGCCCGGACGTGGATGTCCTGGCCCTCCCGCCGGGGCGTGTGGGGGCTGCGCCTGGGCGGCGTCCAGGAGGACATCGCCCTGATCGCCCGGACCATCGCGGAGTTCGAGCCGGTGGTCATGTGCGCGCCCGACGACTGGACGGCGGGCAAGGCCCAGCCGTGGTGCGGTTCCGCGGTGGAGGTGATCACCGCCATCCCCACCGACGACCTGTGGATGCGCGACATCGCACCGGTGTTCCGCCGGGACGGCCACGGCGGCCTGGACGCCGTGATCCTCAACTTCAACGGCTGGGGCAACAAGCAGGTCCACCACGACGACGCCCTGGTCGCCGAGCGCCTCGCCACCCGCCGGGGCCTGCGCCACAGCTACGCGGACTTCGTCGGCGAGGGCGGCGCGATCGAGACCGACGGCGACGGCACGGTCATGGCCACCGAGAGCAGCCTGGTCAACAAGAACCGCAACCGGGGCATGAGCCGGGACGAGATCGAGGACGCCGTCCTGGAGGCCTACGGCGCGGACGGGATGATCTGGCTGCCCGGCATCAAGGGCCGGGACATCACCGACGACCACGTGGACGTCACCTCCCGGTTCATCCGCCCCGGTGTCGTGATGGTCCAACTGCCGCCGGCCGACCGCAACGACGCCTGGGCGCGGGACGCCCGCGAGCAGTTCGCGATCCTCTCCGCCGCCACCGACGCCCGCGGCCGCCGCCTCCAGGTCATCCCGGTGCACGGGCCGGACACCGTCCGCTCCAGCAGCTCGAAGTTCGTCGACTCCTACCTCAACTTCCACGTCGTCAACGGCGGTGTCATCACCGCCCAGTTCGGCGACCGGTACAAGGACGCCGCCGCGAAGGAGGCGCTCGCCGCGGCGTTCCCCGGCCGCGAGGTGGTGCAGATCGACGTCGACCGCCTGATGGCCGGCGGCGGCGGCATCCACTGCTCGACCATGCACGAGCCGCTGCCGTAGCCGAGGCCGCCTCCACCGAACACCCCGTTCCGAAGCCCCGACCCCCAGCCGGAGACCCCACATGCCCAACGCCCTGTCCCGCCGCACCCTGATGCGCTCCCTCGCCGGTGCCGGCGTCGGCGCCCTCACCCTCGGCCTCACCGCCTGCGATCCCACCGGCGCCGGCGACCTCGACGCCGTCCCGCCCTCGCAGCAGCCCGGCGGTACGGCCACGGGCGGCCCGGGCGCCCGCCGCTTCGGCGCCGAGTGGGAGAAGCACCTGCGCACGGTGATGTCCTGGCCCGCCTCCGAGAACGTCTGGGGCGACCAGCTCCCGGACGTCCGCCGGGACGTCGCGGGCCTGGCCCAGGCCATCGCGGCGCGCGAGCCGGTCGTCCTGATGGCCCGCCCGGAGCAGAAGGACGCCGCCCAGAAGGCCTGTGGCTCGGCGGTCGAGGTCGTACCCATCGCCGTCGACGACCTGTGGGCCCGGGACACCCTGCCGGTGTTCGTCGAGGAGGGCGGCAAGGTCAAGGGCGTCGACTTCAACTTCAACGGCTGGGGCGGCAAGCAGCAGCGCGGCAACGACTCCAAGGTCGCCCGCGCGGTGCTGGCGAAGTACGGCGTCGAGCGCATCGAGACCCGGCTCGTCGCCGAGGGCGGCTCCTTCGAGACCGACGGCGAGGGCACCCTGCTGGTGACCGAGAGCTCCGTCGTCAACGACAACCGCAACCCGGGCATGACCCGCGATCAGGTCGAGGCGGAGCTCAGGAAGGCCCTCGGCGTCACCAAGGTCGTCTGGCTGGCCGGCGTCAAGGGCAAGGACATCACCGACGCCCACGTCGACTGCCTGGCCCGCTTCGTCGCCCCCGGCGTGGTCCTGCTCGACCAGGCCTTCCCCGGCACCCCGCCGGACGTCTGGTCCCGCGCCGCCGACCAGGCCCGCACCGCCCTGAAGAACGCCACCGACGCGCGCGGCAGGAAGCTGGAGGTCGTCGAGCTCCAGCAGCCCGACCCGGACAGGATCACCGGGCGCGGCGACGCCTTCGTCTCCTCGTACATGAACTTCTACATCGGCGCGAAGGGCGTCTACCTGCCGAAGTTCGGCGACGACCGGGCCGACGGCCGGGCCCAGCAGATCGTGAAGCAGTACTTCCCCGGGCGGGAGATCGTCCCCGTGAAGATCGACGCGATCGCCGCCGGCGGTGGCGGCATCCACTGCGCGACCCACGACATCCCCGCCCTCGGCTGAGCAGCCCCTTCCGGCGGGGGCCGGGCCCGGTTCCAGGGGACCGGCCCCGGCCCCCGCCGCGTCAGACGGCGGGCTGCTGCTGGGTGACGCAGTGGATCCCGCCGCCTCCCGCCCCGAGGTAGTCGATGTTGAGCTGCTCGACGGTGCGGCCGGGGAACAGCCGGGCGAGGGTGGCCCTGGCCGCGCTGTCGGCCCTGGTGTCGCCGAACTGGGCGGAGATCACCGCGTTGTTGCAGAGGTAGTAGTTGGCGTAGGAGCCGACGAAGTCGGGGGACGTGGAACGGATCAGGTTGTAGTCGGGGCCCTGGATCTGACCGACCGTGAACGGGGTGCCCTGGGCGCTGGTGGCGGTCGAGAGCGCCCGGTACTGCTGGCGCTCGTCCTCGGCCCAGATGTCGGTGTCGCTCGCCAGGGGCTTCTGGACCACGGCCGCACCGGCGCCGACGAAGCGGGAGGTGGCGTCCACGTGGTCGTCCGTGATGTCCTGGCCCGCGATGCCGGGGAACCAGATCACCGTGGAGGCGCCGAAGGCCGCGCACATCGCGGCCTCGATCTGGGCCTGGGACATACCGGGGTTGCGGTTGGGGTTGATGATGCTGCTCCGGGTGGCCATCAGCGTGCCGGCGCCGTCGGTCTCGACGGCGCCGCCCTCGGCGACCAGCCCGGCCCGGGTGAACGGCACACCCAGGTAGGCGGCGACGCGCTGGGCGACCAGGGCGTCGTTGCCGTGCGGGTTCTGGTGGTTGCCCCAGCCGTTGAAGCCGAGGCCGACGGCGTCGAGACCGCCCGTGCCGTCGGTGCGGAACACGGGCCCGGTGTCGCGCATCCAGCAGTCGTCGACCGGGATGTCCCCGATGACGGTGACGCGTGAGCCGCACATCGACCGCGCCTTCGCGACACCGGCGGGATTGGCACACATGGTCACCGGCTCGTACTTCGCGATGGTCTTCGCGATGAGGGCGATGTTCGACTGGACGCCGCTGAGCTTGCCCCGCCAGATGGTGCTGCTGTCCGGCCAGGCCATCCAGGTGCGGGTGTGCGGGACGGTGTCCAGCGGCACGCGGTAGCCCGCGGCGCCGACGGTGGCCGGTCCGCCCGCGGTGGTGCGGCGTTCCCCGGCGGCCAGCGCCTGCCCGCCGGTCGCCGCGGTCAGCGCGGTGCCGGCGACGGCGAGCCCGGCGGCCGTCAGGAACCGGCGCCGGCCGACCTGCCCGTCGGCCGGCGTCTGAAGTCTGGAGCGGTCGTCCATCACTGCCTCCATGTCAAAGTCCGCTGCTCCTGCAGCAGTTGACCGAAAAGGTAAAACTGGCCAAGCGCTTGGTCAATACTTTCCGCAGGCATCGGCCCGGACGGTTCGCGTTCGCCGGGGCCGCGCGTCCGCCGGGAACCGCAGGCGGCATCGCCGGCCCTGCCCGGCCCCGGCAGTCGTTACAGTGACGGCCATGGCGACACAGGCGACAGGCACAGATCGGGGAACGGCCTCCGGACCGGGCGGCGCCGGCCGGACGCGCGCGTCCGCCAAGGGCGAGCAGACCCGGGCCCGGCTGATCGCGGCGGCCCGCACCCTGCTCGCGGGCGACGGCGCGGGGCGGTTCACCACCCGCAACGTGGCGGCGCTGAGCGGGGTCTCGCACGGGATGTGCCACTACCACTTCGCGGACCGCACCGAGCTGATCGTGGCCGTGGTGGAGGACATCCGGCCCGAGTGGATCGCCCCGCTGGAGGAGGCGGTCACCGGCCCGGGCGACTTCGCCGAGCGGGCGGAACGGGTGCTGGCGCTGCTCACCCGGCCCGAGAGCCCCGACCTGGCGCGCCTGCACGCGGCCCTGCACTGGCTCGCCCTCAACGACGAGCGGGTCCGGGCCGGCCTGGAGGCGGAGTACGGGCGGTGGCGGTCCTGCTTCGTGCGCCTGTTCCGGGCCCTGGCGGACGAGCGCGGCAGCGGCGCCGACCCGGCTCCCCTCGGCGAGGCCTTCGCCGCCGCCGTGGACGGGATCGCCGCCATCGGGTCGCTGGACGGGACGGTGGACGCCGCGCGGGTGCTGCGGACGCTGATGGACTCGCTGGCGTCCACCGTGTGACCGGCCGGGACCTCAGGGCGTGGCGCCGGGCGCGACGGGCTGCTGCTGGGTGGCGCAGTGGATGCCCCCTCCCCCGCCGGCGATGTGGAAGATCTCGACCTGCGTCACCTTCCGCCCGGGGTGCAGGTCGCCGATGATGCCGGCCGCGCGGTCGTCGGCGGCCTGGTCGCCGAAGCGCGGCACGATGACGCCCCCGTTGCAGACGTAGTAGTTGAGGTAGGTGGCGAGGAAGTCCTTTCCCGCGCCCTCGATGAGGGCGATGTCCGGCTCGGGGAGTTCGACGACCTTCAGCCTCCGGCCGTTCGCGTCGGTCTCGCTCCCGAGCACCTGCAACGCCTGGTCGGAGGCGGTGGTCCAGACGTCCGGCGGGGTGTCGGGGCCGGGCCGGTGGAGGACGACGGTGCCCGGTTCGGCGAAGCGGGCGAGGGCGTCGATGTGGCAGTCGGTGATGTCCTGCCCCGCGACCCCCTTGATCCAGAGGACCTTCCGCACACCGAGCAGCTCCTTGAGGGCCGCCTCGATCCGGTCGCGGGACTTGCCGGGGTTGCGGTTGTCGTTGACCCAGGAACTCTCGGTGGCCATGAGCGTGCCCTCGCCGTCCACCTCGATGCCGCCGCCCTCCCCGGTGACGGGAGCCTGGATCCGCGGGATGCCGTAGTGGCCGAGGAGGGTGCGGGCGACCAGGCCGTCCTCGGCGTGGGTCTGCTTGTTGCCCCAGCCGTTGAAGTTCAGGTCGACCCCGGCGAGCCCCTGCGGGCCGGTGACGAAGGTCGGGCCGGTGTCCCGCGCCCACAGGTCGTCGACGGCCAGGTCGAGCACCTCGACCGAGGAGCCGCAGGCCTGCCGGGCCTGGCCGGCCTGATCGGGGCGGGCCATCAGCACCACCGGCTCGAACCCGGCGACGGCCCGGGCCAGCCCCGCGATGTCCTGCCGGACACCGGGGAGTTGGTCCCCCCAGACCTCCTCCAGCGCCGGCCAGGCCATGAAGGTGCGGGTGTGCGGCCCCGACTCGGCCGGCATGGCCCACGCGGCCGCCGCCGGGCCGCCCGACGGGGCCGTGGCCGTACCGCTCGGACCGGCCGGCTCCGCGTCCCCGCCGTCGGAGGAGCAGCCGGTCAGGGCCAGTGCGGCGAGCGCGGCTCCCGAACGCAGGAGCGTGCGGCGGGGCGGCCTGGGTTGCGCCATGGGGCCTCGATCCGGTGGGTGTCGGGGTAGGGCTCCGCACGCTAGCCAAGGAGCGGCTGGGAACCCGCCCGGCAGGCACCCGCCATCGGGGTGAATCCGGCCGTACCCGCCGCCCCGGTCCCGGCAGGCACCCGGCGGGCCGGAGCCGGGACGGGGCCACCGCGGGCTACAGCGCGCGGCGCGCGGCGGCGATCCGGTCGGGATCCCAGCCGGGCCGCGGGACGGACTCCAGCAGGAGCCGGGTGTAGGGGTGCTGCGGGTCGTCGAGGACCCTGGTGGTGGGGCCGGACTCGACGATCCGCCCGTGGCGCATGACGACGACGTCGTCGGTGACGCAGCGGACGACGCCGAGGTCGTGGGTGATGAACAGGTAGGCGATGCCGGTCTGTTCGCGGATGTCGGCGAGCAGGTTGAGGACCTGGGCCTGGACGGAGACGTCCAGGGCCGCCACCGCCTCGTCCAGGACCATGACGGCCGGCTCGACGGCCAGGGCCCGCGCGATGGCGACGCGTTGGCGCTGGCCGCCGGAGAGCTGCCGCGGCAGTGCGTCCGCGGCCCTGGTGCCGAGACCGACCTGGTCGAGGAGCTCCCTGATCCGGGCGTCGTGGTCGGCAGCGGGGAAGTGCAGGCGCAGCGTCTCCCGGAGGACGGCCTCGACACTGGTGCGCGGGTCCAGCGAGAGGTACGGGTCCTGGAAGACCATCTGGACCTCGCGGGCGCGGGCCAGCCGCTCGGCCCTCCCCCGCGCCCGGCCGGTGCGGGCCCGGCCCAGGACGCCGACCCGGCCCTCGTCGGCCTGATCGAGGCCGACGATGATCCGGGCGGTGGTGGTCTTGCCGGAGCCGGACTCGCCGACGATGCCCAGGGATCCGCCCGCGGCGAGGCCGAAGGAGACGTCGTCCACCGCGCGCACGGTGCCGAAGCTGCGGCGCAGGCCGGTCACCTCCAGGACCTCGCCCGCGGCCCGGCCTGTGGAGCCGGTCACGGAGGTGCTCTCACGCATCGGCGGTGCTCCCTTCGAGGAGGTCGCTGTGGTGGCAGGCGGCCCGGTGCCCGGGGTTTCCGGGTGCCGGGCGCGTCCCGGGGGCCTCCTCGCGGCAGAGACCGGTGGCGAGCGGGCAGCGGGCGGCGAACGCGCAACCGGTCAACTCCTGCCGCAGGTCCGGTGGCTGGCCGTCGATGGCGGCCAACCGCCCGGGCCTGGAGTCCAGCCGGGGGGTGGCGGCGAGGAGTGCGGCGCTGTAGGGGTGGCGGGGGCGGTCGAAGAGGGCGCCGGCGGGGCCGCTCTCGACGATGCGCCCGGCGTACATGACGTGGACGCGGTCGCTGACGGCGGCGGCGAGCCCGAGGTCGTGGGTGACGAACAGCAGGCCGGTGCCGAAGCGTCGGCGCAGCCGGGCGAGGAGCGCGATGACCTCCGCCTGGCTGGTGACGTCCAGCGCGGTGGTGGGCTCGTCGGCGAGCAGCAGGACCGGGTCGCCCATCAGGGCGCCGGCGATCATGACGCGCTGGAGCATGCCGCCGGACAGCTGGCCGGGGTGGCGGCGCAGCAGTTCCGGGCCGAGGCCGACGGCGTCGAGGAGTTCGGCCGCGCGCCGCCCGGCGTCGGCCGCGCTCATGGCCCCGGTGAGGCGGACGCCCTCGGTGAGGAAGTCGCCGACGCGGCGCAGCGGGTTGATGGCCGCCCGGGGATCCTGGAAGATCATGGCGGCCCGGCCGGTGCGCAGGGTGCGCAGGCGGCCGGGGTCCATCGTGAGGACGTCCTGGCCGTCGACCAGTACGCGGCCCTCGGCGGTGGCGCCGGGCGGCAGCAGGCCGAGGGCGCTGCGGGAGGTGAGGGTCTTGCCGGAGCCGGACTCGCCGACCAGGGCGACGGTCTCGCCCGGGGCGACGGTGAGGTCGACGCCGTCGAGGACGGGGCGGGCGGTGCCGGGCAGGCGGAGCCGGAGGTTCTGGATGTCGAGAGCGTTCACGCGGCCCTCCGGGCGAAGCGGTCGGCCCAGCGTTCGCCGACGACGTTGAAGGCGACGACGGTCAGCACGATGAGCACGCAGGGAAGGACCGCGGACAGCGGGTAGCCGTGCTGGATCGCGGTCTGGCCGTCGAAGACCATCCGGCCCCAGTCGGGGGTGAGGACGGGGACGCCGAGTCCGAGGAAGGAGAGACCGGCCAGGTCCATGAGGGCGTATCCGAAGTTGATGGTGGACTGGGCGAGGACGATCGGGGCGATGTTGGGCAGGACGTGCCGCAGGCAGATCTGCAGGGCGGAGTGGCCCTGAACCTGGTAGGCGCTGATGTAGAGCCGCTCGCGTTCGGCGAGCACCAGGGAGCGGGTCAGGCGCGAGACGTAGGGCAGGTAGGCGATCGCGAGGGCGATGACGGGGGCGAGCAGGCCCTCCCCGTACACCGAGACGATCAGGATGGCGAGCAGCATGCCGGGGAAGGCGAAGACCAGCTCGGTACTGCGGGACAGCACGGAGTCGAGCCAGCCGCCGCGCCAGCCGGCGGCGACCCCGACGAGGACGCCCGCTACGGTGGAGAAGGCGACCACGCCGAGCGGGCCGAGCAGGGAGGTGCGGGCGCCGAGCAGGAGCCGGGAGAAGGTGTCGCGGCCGGCTGCGTCGGCTCCCAGCAGGTGGTCGGCGGACGGCCCGGCGAGGGCGCCCGAGAGGTCGACGTCGTTCGGGTCGTACGGCGCCAGCCAGGGGGCGAGCAGCGCCGCCGCCACGACCAGGGCGACGAGGCCGAGGCAGGCGAGCTGGAGCGGGGCGCGGGAGGCCGTGACCTTGGCGAGGCCGCGTCGGCGGGTGAGGGCGACACTCATGCGCCGGCCCCCCTCGCGCCGAGGGCGACCCGGGGATCGACCAGCGGGTGGAGCAGGTCGACGATCAGGTTCACGGTCATGAACAGGGCGACGATCATCAGGGAGATGGCCTGGACGGTCGGGAAGTCCTTGGTGGTGGTGGACAGTTCGAGGAGCTGCCCGATGCCGCCGATGCTGAAGGCGGACTCCACCAGGATGGTGCAGACCAGCAGGGTGGAGACGATCAGACCGCCGGTGGTCAGCACGGTGCCCAGCGAGTTGCGGAACACGTGGCGCCGGATCACGTCGCGTTCGGGTACGCCGCGGCTGCGGGCGACGGCGACGTGCTCGCCGTCCAGGGCCTCCAGCATCGCGGAGCGGGTGACCCTGGAGAGCATGCCGATGAGGTACAGCGCGAGGGCGATCGCCGGCAGGGTCAGGTGCCAGAGGAGGTCGCCCGGGCCGTCGCCGGTGCCGCTGGTCGGGAACCAGCCCAGCTTGACCGCGAACAGGCCCTGGAGCAGGACGGCGGCGACGAAGGAGGGCGTGCCGACTGCGAGCGTGGTGGAGACCAGGATCGCGGAGTCGGTCGCGCCGCCGCGCACCGCGCCGATCCAGCCGAGCAGCAGGCCGACCACGACGACCACGACCAGGGCCATCGCCACCAGGGTCAGGGTGGCGGGCAGCCGGTCGGCGAGCAGTTTCGACACGTCGGTGCGGTAGGTGATGGAGCGTCCGAAGTCGCCCTGCAGGACCTGTCCGAGCCAGCGGAGGTAGCGGACGAGGAAGGGGTCGTCGAGGTGGTACTGGTCGTTGATCGCCTGCAGGGCGGCCGGCGAGGCCGAGCGGCCCGACAGGAGGAAGCTCGCCGGGTTGCCCGGCGCCAGGTACATCGCGCCGAAGACCACGAAGGAGGCGCCCAGCAGGGTGACGGCCATCTCGGCCAGCCGCCGGGCGGCGAATCTGAGAAAGCTCATCGGGCCGCCCCGACGTCGGCGGCCCACGGGTAGTAGAGGTAGGAGATGGTGGTCGGGGCGCCGGTGATCCGCTTGTTCAGGAAGAGGGCGGTGGGCCACTCGGCGACCGGGATCCACAACAGCTGTTCGGAGGCGGTCTGCTGGAGCCTGGCCTCGACGGCGGCGCGCTTGGCGGGGTCGTACTCGGCGACGGCCTGGTCGACCAGGTCGTCGTAGGCCTTGTCGCTGTGGCCGGCGAAGTTCTGGTACGCGCCCGTCCTGAAGTTGGCGAGCAGGTCGAGCGGGTCGGTGACGGAGTCGTAGTACGTCTCCGGGAACATGTCCAGGCCTTCGCGGGCCTTGGGGTCGGTGAACAGCGCGGTGAAGGCGTTCGGCGCGATCGTCCTCAGCTGGACGTCCAGGCCGATCCGGGCTCCCGCGGCCTGGACGGCGGTGGCGAGCAGGGAGACGTCCTGGCCGATGGTGCTGGTGGCGATGGTCAGCGTCCTGCCGCTGGCGCCGGCCTCCTTGACGAGTTCCCTGGCCCGGTGGATGTCCTGCGCGGTGGGCGTGAGGTGTTCGAAGGCCGCCTTCCGGACGTCGTCGGGGGCCCCGGCCCAGGCGGCCTTGGTGGTGAGGGAGCCGGTGACGGTGCCGGCCCCGGCGAGGCCGGTGCGGACGAAGCCGGAGCGGTCGAGGGCCAGGGAGAGGGCCTGGCGGACGCGGAGGTCGCCGAGCGGGCCCTGCGTGCTGGTGACGTTGACGTTCACGGTGCTGAGGCCCTCGCCGAAGTACAGCGTGCCCACGCCGCTCTTGCGCAGCCGGTCGTAGCTCTCGGTGGGGATCAGGTAGCCGCCGTCGACCTCGCCGCTGAGCATCGAGTTGGTGCGCGCGGAGGGGTCCGTGAGGAAGCGGAACACGGCCTTCCCGGCCTTGGCCTTGGTGCCCCAGTAGTCGTCGAAGCGCTGGAGTTCGATGGACTGGCCCTTGGCCCAGCTGCCGAGCTTGAAGGGGCCGGTGCAGTCGAGGCCGCCGCTGGTGCCGTAGTCCTTGCCGGCGGCCTCCACCCCGGCCCTGGCGGCGACGACCCCGGCGGCGGTGGCCATGTACTGCGGGAACTGGGAGTCGGACTGCTTGAGTTTGACGGTGACCTGGAGCGGGCCGGTCCTGGTGACGGACTCGACGTTCTGGAACACCTGGGCCCAGGCCGCCGCGTTGTCCGGGTTCATCTGCCGGCCGAGGCTGTAGACGACGTCGTCGGCGGTCATCACCGTGCCGTCGTGGAAGTGCACGCCGGAGCGCAGGTCGTAGACCCAGGTGGTGGGGTCGGGGTTGGACGCCTTCTCCGCCAGCCCGGGGGCCAGGGTGAGCTGGGGCGTCCAGCGCATCAGGCTCTCGCAGACGTTGGCGAGGACGGTGTTCTGCGGGTAGTCGAAGGCCTGGGTGTAGTCGAGGGTGGGCGGCTCGGCGTACGTGGCCCAGGTGAACGAGTCGATCGGGCCCGCGGCCGGCGGGGTGGAGGCGGACAGCTGGATGCCGGCCTGGCCGGTCCCGTCGGTGCGGGGCGGGCCGGCGCAGGCGGCGACCAGGGCCGTGGCGCTGAGCAGGGCGGTGACGAGGGCGGGGCGAAACCGCCTCGGGGAGCGTCCGGCGGGGGCGGGGCGTCCGGCGGGGGCGGGGTGTCCGGCGGGGGCGGGGCGTCCGGCGGGTGCGGGGTGTCCGGCGGGTGCGGGGTGTCCGGCGGGGGCGGTGCGTCTGGCGGGTGCGGTGGGGGCCATGAGGGTCGTCCTCCGTTCGCTGGCGGTCGGTCAGGCGCGGGCGGCCGGGATCTGCTGGGTGATGCAGTGGACGCCGCCACCGCCGTGGGCGATCACCCGGGCGCGGACGCCGACGACCTTGCGGTCGGGGAACGCGGCGGCGATCACGGCCAACGCCCCCTCGTCCTCGGGGTGGTCGGCGACCGGGACGACGACGCCGCCGTTGGCGACGTAGAAGTTCAGGTAGCCGACCTCGACCTCGTGGCCGTCCACCTCGACGAAGGCGGCCTGCGGCACGTCGACGATCTCGAAGGGCCGGCCCTGGGCGTCCGTGCTGTGCTCCAGCACGGCGCGGTTGGCCCGCATCCGGACGTGGTCCGGGTGCCCGGGATCGGCCGGCAGCTGCACGACGACCTTGCCGGGCGCCGCGAAGGCGCAGACGCCGTCCACGTGTCCGTCGGTCTCGGTGTCCAGCGCGCCGCCGTAGGGCAGCCAGATCACCTTGGTGACGCCGAGGCGCGCCTTCAGCTCGTCCTCGATCTCCTGCCGGGTCATCCCGGGGTTGCGGTTGGGGTGGAGCAGGCACTGCTCGGTGGTGATGAGCGTGCCCTGGCCGTCCACGGTGATCGCCCCGCCTTCGAGGATCATCTCGGAGCGGACCGCCGGGACGGCGAGGTGCTCCAGCAGCAGGCCGCTGATCCGGTCGTCGGCGTCCCACGGGTGGTGCTTGCGGCCCCACGCGTTGAAGCGGAAGTCCACGCCGGCGCGGCGGCCGTCCTCGTCGAGGACGAAGAGCGGCGCGCTGTCGCGGAACCACGAGTCGTCGATCGGCAGCTCCACGATGGTGATGCCGTCGCCGCACAGGGAGCGCGCCTCGTCACCGTGGCCGGGCGGCGCCACCATGGTGACCGGCTCGAACTCCGCGACGGCGCGGGCGACCGCGGCGTACTCGCGCTTGACCTCGTCGAGGGTGTCGCCCCAGAGGTCCGGCCGCACGGGCCAGGCCATCAGGCAGCCCTCGTGCTGGGTCCACTCGGCGGGCATGCGGAACGTCATGGGAAACCTCTTCCGGTCTGGTGTGGTCTGGTCTGGTGGCCGGCGGGACGGGCGCGCTCCGTGCGACGGGCGCGCCCGTCCGGGCGGCGGGGAGGGTGGTGGGAGCGGGAGGTCCCGGCGGCCCGCCTCCGTGGGGTTGCGGACGGGCCGCCAGGAGGTCAGACGGCCGGCGGAACGACCGGCTGGGACTGGGTGGCGCAGTGGATGCCGCCGCCGCCCGAGGCGATGTTGTCGATGTTGACCTGGACGATGTCGCGGTCGGGGAACTCGGCCTGGAGGATCGCGTAGGCCGTGGCGTCGGCGGAGGCGTCGCCGAACTGGGGGACGAGCACGGCCCCGTTGGCGGTGTAGAAGTTGGTGTAGCTGGACAGGAAGTCCTTGCCGCGGCCACGGATCCGCGTGCGGTCCGGACCGGGGAGCTCCACGATCGTCAGGGACCGTCCGCGGGCGTCGGTGGCGTTGCGCAGGACCTGCTTGGCCTGCTCGTAGACGTCGACCCAGATCTTGGCCGTGCCGGGGCCGGGCTTGTCGAGGATGACCCGGCCGGGTGCGGTGAAGCGGGCCAGGCAGTCGACGTGGTAGTCCGTGATGTCCTGGCCGGCCAGTCCGGCGAGCCAGATCACCTTGTCCATGCCCAGTGACGTCCGCAGGGCCTGCTCGACCTGGTCCTGGGACATGCCGGGGTTGCGGTTGGGGTTCACCAGCGAGCTGACGGTGGCCAACAGGGTGCCCTGGCCGTCCGTCTCCAGGGCGCCGCCCTCACCGACGAAGGGGGCCTGGACGCGGTCGACCCGGTACTCGGCGAGGAGGGTGGCCGCGGCCGCGGCGTCCTCGTCGAAGCGCTGGTAGTACGGGGTTCCGGTCTTGCCCCAGCCGTTGAAGTTGGTGTCGACGCCCGCGACGGTGCCCGGGGCGACCACGAAGGTCGGGCCGAAGTCGCGGATCCACAGGTCGTCGTTGGCGATCTCGACGACGGTGATGGCGTGGTAGGCACCCCGGCCGAGGTAGTACCGGGCGTCGGCGGCCTGGGACGGCCGGGCGAGCACGACGACCGGCTCGTACCGGGATATCTCGTACGCGACCCGCGCGATGTCGTCGCGGACCGCCGAGAGCTGGGTGCTCCAGATCGACGACAGCGCGGGCCAGGCCATGAAGGTCCGTACGTGCCGGTCGCTCTCGGCCGGCATCCGCAGCCGCGGTACGGCCGCCGTCGAGGAGCCCGCCGGGGCCGGTGCGGAGGCGGTCGCGGCCCGGGCGGCGGCCGGGAGGACCGATCCGAGGGCGACCAGCGGCAGGGCGGCCGCACCGAACCGGAGCAGGCCGCGACGCGAGGGGGTGGGGGTGGTGTTCATGAATCGCTCCCCGAAGAGGTGGGAGGAAGTGGGGTGCCCGCATCCTTCACCGTACTGAATTTTCAGTCAAGCCCTGGAGGTGCCGAGGGACGCCCCACCCCCGGCCCGGCATCGAGCGAACCCGTCCAGGCCTGCATACGGACGGTGTGCGCTGGGGCACGCCAGCGCCCACCAGGCAGGATGCGGGAACAGGTCGGCGGAGGCGCGCTGAAATTGTGATCAGGATCTGGTGCTGACCGGGCCGCGAACCGGGTAGGGTTGGCGACCATGCCAGACCGTCGGACAGGGATTCTCAAGGCCGCCACCCGGGTGATCGCCCGGCGCGGCGTACGCGGGCTACGGGTCAGCGAGCTGGCGGCCGAAGCCGGCGTCTCCACCTCGCTCATCTACTACCACTTCACCGACCGGGCGGGCATCCTGCGGGAGACCCTGGAGTTCATCAGCGACCGCGCGGACCGCTACACGGCCGAGGAGCACCCCGCCCCGGCCCGCGCCGCGGACCCCCGCGCCGACCTGGAGCAGGTCCTGCTCCTGGAGCTCCAGGACACCACCGACGTACGGGAGAACAGCACCGCCTGGGGCGAGTTGAGGGCGACCGCCGTCTTCGAGCCGGACCTGCGCGAGGAGCTGGCGAGGACCACCCACACCTGGGTGCACGACGTCGCCGAACTGCTCGCCCGCGCCAACCCCACCGGCACCGCCCCGGCACACGCCGCGGCGGCGGAGCGGCTCACCGCCCTCGTCGAGGGCCTCAGCGTGCGCTGGCTGAGCGGCTCCCTGCCGGTCGGGCACGCGCGCAGCCTGCTCAGCGGCGCGATCGAGACGGAGCTGGAACGCTGCCGGCCGGCGGCCGAGCCGGCCCGCGGCACCCGGCCGACCAGCGGGGCCGGATTCGGCCGGGACTGAAAAACCATCTAAACTCCGCGGGACCGGTCGTGCCCGTGCACTCGTGCGCCCGCGCCGGCCCGTCGCCCGCGACGTTCGTGCTGCTCGTGCCACTCGTGCCGCCCGTGCTGCTCGTGCACTCGCGCCGAACCCGCCGAAGCCCACCGAAGCCCGCTGGTCCCGCTGGTCCCGCCGGGCCTCGTACGGCCGAAGCCGGGTGTACCCGGGCGTGCCCGGTCCCGTGTCCCACCCCGTCCGCCGAGAGAGGCAGTCCGCATGTCCGCTGACCGATCCCCCCTCACCCTGCTACCGGTCTTCCAGGAGCTCACCGCGGACGACCCGCGCGAGGTCGGCGACTACCGGCTGTACGCACGGCTCGGTGCCGGCGGCATGGGCCGGGTGTACCTCTCGTACACCCCGGGCGGCCGGCCGGTGGCCCTCAAGGTGGTGCGGCCCGAGCTGGCCGGGGACCCGGAATTCCGGGCCCGTTTCGCCCAGGAGGTGGCCAGTGCCCGGCGGATCCACGGGCTGTTCACGGCGCAGCTCGTCGACGCGGGCGTGGAGGCCGCCACACCGTGGCTGGCCACCACCTACGTACCGGGCCCCTCCCTCCTTCAGGTGGTGCAACGGTTCGGCCCGCTGCCGGAACGGACGGTCCTGCTGCTGATCGCCGGCATCGCCGAGGCCCTCCAGGCGATCCACTCCACCGGGGTGGTCCACCGCGACCTCAAGCCCGGCAACGTGCTCATCGCCGCCGACGGCCCCCGGGTGATCGACTTCGGCATCGCCCGCGCGGCCGACGCCAGCGCGCTCACCGGCACCGGGCTGCGCATCGGCTCGCCCGCCTACATGGCTCCGGAGCAGGCCACCGGCCG
Organism: Kitasatospora sp. RG8; assembly: GCF_017813315.1. Lineage (NCBI taxonomy): Bacteria > Bacillati > Actinomycetota > Actinomycetes > Kitasatosporales > Streptomycetaceae > Kitasatospora > Kitasatospora sp. RG8. The sequence continues at coordinate 23,681 of NZ_JAGIYX010000011.1, read as the reverse complement.
GGCCGCGACGCCCGCCACCGACGTCTACGCCCTCGGCGCCCTCGCCGTCCACGTCGCCGGCGGCACCCCGCCCTTCGGGGACGGACCGGACCCCGCCACCCTCTACCGCGCCGTCCACGAGGACCCCGACCTCAGCCGGGTTCCGGCGGGCCTGCGCGACCTGCTCCTGCGCTGCCTCGCCAAGCAGCCCGAGCACCGCCCGACCACCGCCGAGGTGATCGCCGCCGCCCGGAACCACCCGGTGGTGGGCGGGCACCTCAGGTTCGGCGAGGACTGGCTCCCCCACCCGCTCACCAGCCAGATCACCCGCCACGCCGACCTCCCGCAGGTGCCCGCCGCCGCTCCCGCGGACGCCGCGACCGTCGTGGCTGCGGCCGGTGCCGGCTGGGACTCGGCCGCGACGGTCCTCGCCCCGTCCCCCACGGCCGCACCCGCGTCCCCGTTCCCGCCGACACCCACCGTCGTCGCGCCCGCCACCGACCTGACGTCCCCGCCCGGGGCCGCCGGCGCGGCGGCGTCCGTACAGCCCGCCGCGCCGCGCCGGGAGGAGCGGGCGCGGGAGCGCCGCAGACGCGCCCTCGGGCGGACGGCACTGACCGCCACCGTCGCCCTGCTCGTCGGCGCCGCCGGGATGGTGCTCCTGCTCGACGACCCGGACGGCGTGGAGGCGGCCGCCGACGACCCGGTCTCCAGCGCTCCCGCGTCCGCCGCACCCACCGCCACGCCGGCGCCCGGCGCCCAGCCCTCCACCCCGCCCGCCGCCGCCCCGGACGCCGGTTACAGCGCGGCCTACCGCGGTGCCGAGCTCACCTCGGCGGACTCCGGCTACGAGTTCGACCTGGCCTCGGGCACGGTGGTCCCGGCCGACAGCGCGACCTGGTACGTGAGCCGCAACGAGAGCGAGTTCCTCGTTCCGGAGAACGCCGCCGCCTACATCGGCCAGGGCGCCGGCCTCGGCCTCCCCGAGTGCCTCAGGGGCCTCGCCGGCCGCCCCGCCGCGCGGGTCCCGTTCAGCGCCGTCGAGCGCGGCGCCTTCTGCCTCCGCTCCCCGGACGGCCGGAACGTCGCCGTCGTCCGGGTGCTCTCGACCGCCGACGCTGACCGGCCGGTCCGGGTCTCCGTGGACCACTACCGCCGCAACGGCTGAACCGGCCGCGGGCCGAGCCGAGCAGGGCCAGGCCAGGCCCGGCCCGCGGGAACCGCCGGGCGCGGGCGCGGCCCGACGCACGTCGAGGGCGTTGCACGTCGAGGCCCGCCGCACGTCGAGGGCCGTTGCTCCACCGGATGGCGGGGCAACGGCCCTCGACGTGTTCGGCGCAGGCCCCGCCTACGGGCCGGCCACCCTCAGGACGGCCGCTGCTGCCGGGCGGCCCCGGGCGTCGAAGCGGGCCCGGCAGCCGAAGCAGGTCCAGCGACCGTCGCGGGTTCGCCGGCCGAAGCAGGTCCGGCGCCCGACGCGGGCCCTGCGACCGACGCGGCCGGGGGCCGGACCGCCTCGGCGGCCGTCCCCTCGGCCGGAGGGTCCCCCTCCCGCATGGCCGCCGTCTCGGCCTTGAGGATGCGCATCGACTTCCCCAGGCCGCGCGCCATGTCGGGCAGCTTCTTGGAACCGAAGAGCAGCACCAGGACGGCCACCATCACCAGGACGTGCCAGGGCTCCAGACCATTGCGCAGCACCTCTGCCTCACCGGCCTCTCGTCGTCGCCGACCCTGCGCGCTCGGCGGCGCAGATCGTGTCGGGTTCTCGCCGCTTCACCGTACGGCTTGACTGATTTTTCAGTCAATGCGATGGTTCAGGTCCGGCGCTTCCGGTGGGCCGGGTGTCCTCTCCGCCCGCCGTCGTCCCTGCGCGGACCGCTCCCCCTCGGAGCCCGTCCCCTCCGCCGAATCCGATCCACCCCCAGCACCACCGGAGAACACCGTGTCCCAGACCCCTCTCGCACGCCGCACGGTGCTGCGCTCCCTCGCCGGCGCCGGTGTGATCGCGCTCGGCGCGACCGCCTGCGCCGCCGGCGCCGAGGCCGACGACCCCGCCGACCCCGCGACCGCGCCCTCCGGTGCCCCCGGGCAGCCGTCCGCCGCTCCGACCGAGCCGCCGGCCGCCCCCGCGCGGGGGCGCAGGCTCGGCGGCGAGTGGGAGAAGCACGAGCGGACCTTCATGGCCTGGCCCGCCTCCGAGAACGTCTGGGGCGGCCAGCTCGGGGCCGTCCGCAAGGACATCGCCGAGGTGGCCCGGGCTATCGGCCAGCGCGAACCGGTCGTCCTGTTCGTCCGGCCCGGCCAGGAGGCCACGGCCCGCAACGCCTGCGGATCGGACGTCGAACTGCTCTCCGTCCCGGTCGACGACCTGTGGGCCCGCGACACCGTGCCGGTGTTCGTGGAGGAGGGCGGCAAGGTCAAGGGCGTCGACTTCAACTTCAGCGGCTGGGGCGGCAAGCAGGAGCACGCCAACGACGCCCGCATCGCCCGGGCGGTGCTCGACAAGTACGGCATCGAGCGCGTCGAGACCCCGCTCACCGCGGAGGGCGGCTCCTTCGAGACCGACGGCCAGGGCACCCTCATGGTCACCGAGAGCTCCGTCGTCAACGACAACCGCAACCCCGGCAGGACCCGCGACCAGGTCGAGGAGGAGCTGAAGCGGGCCCTCGGCGTCAGCAGGGTGATCTGGCTCGCCGGCGTGCGGGGCAAGGACATCACGGACGCCCACGTCGACTGCCTGGCCCGCTTCGCCGCCCCCGGCGTGGTCTTCCTCGACCGGGCCTTCCCCGGCACTCCGGCGGACGTCTGGTCCCGCTCGGCCGACCAGGCCCGCTCCGTCCTCGCCGAGGCCGTCGACGCCACCGGCAGGAAGCTGAAGGTGGTCGAGATCGGCCAGCCGGACCCGGACAAGATCACCGGCCGCGGCGACTCCTTCGTCTCCTCCTACATGAACTTCTACATCGGCAACAAGGGCGTCTACCTGCCCCTGTTCGGCGATCCCCGGGCCGACGACCACGCCCAGGACGTCTTCCGCGACCACTTCCCGGGCCGCGAGATCGTCCCCCTCGGCATCGACACCATCGCGTCCGGCGGCGGCGGCATCCACTGCGCCACCCACGACCAGCCGGCCGGCTGATCCCGCGCCCCCCCCCCCCCCCCCCCCCCCCGCCCGGCAGACCCCGCCCGCGCACCACCCCCCGGCCGAGCCCTTCAGCAGAGCCCCCGGCACGCACCCGGACCCGCGTACCGGTCCGGACCCGCGGAGCCCTGAGGCCATGGGCCCGTACGACCCCGCCCCCACCGGCACCGACCGGGGGAACCGTGCGACTGACCCCCACCGAACGCGACCGCCCTCCCCTCCGAGGGCGGGCCGGCGGCCGGCCGCCGCTCGGGCCCCGGCAGGGCACCGCTAGCGTTCGCGGTCGGGCCAGACCGCGATGTGGTCGCGTTCCAGGACCAGCCGCACGCGGTGCGCCAGGCCCAGCGACTCGGTGAACTCGCGCGGCAGTTGGAGCCGGCCGACCCGGTCCAGCACGGTGTACTCCTCGGCGACGAGCGCGCCGTCCCGGCCGGCGGCGGCCGTGTGGCGCAGCACCTCGGTGGAGGTGCGCCCGTCGCGGATCCGTACCGTGCGGCGGACCTGGTCGGCCACCAGCGCGTCGTGGGTGACGATCAGCACGGTGGTGCCCAGCTCCCGGTTGGCGGTGCGCAGGGTGCCGAAGACCTCCTCCGAGGTGGCGGTGTCCAGTTCGCCGGTGGGCTCGTCGGCGAGCAGCAGCCGCGGTCGGTTGGCCAGCGCGACGGCGATGGCCACCCTCTGCTGCTCGCCGCCGGAGAGCGTGGCGGGGGTGCGGTCGGCGGCCCGGGCGATGCCCATCAGGTCGAGCAGTTCCATCGCCCGGGCGGCGCGGCGGCCGCGCGGGACGCCGGCGTATCCCATCGGCAGCTGGACGTTCTCGCGCGCCGTCAGGTAGGGCAGCAGGTTGCGCGCGGTCTGCTGCTGGACCACCCCGACGGTCCGGCGCCGGTAGGCCGTCCGCTCGCGACGCTTGAGCGCGCCCAGGTCGACACCGGCCACCACCGCGGTGCCGGCGCTGGGGGTGTCCAGGCCGGCCAGGATGCCGAGCAGGGTGGACTTGCCGGAGCCGGAGGCGCCGACCAGGGCCAGCAGCTCGCCCTCCCGGACGGTCAGGTCGAGCCCCTGGAGGGCCTGCACCTCGACCCCGCCGCGGCCCGTCGCGCCGGTGCGGTAGATCCGCACGAGGCTCTCGCAGGCCACCATGGGCCGGTCGGTCCCGGCCTCGGGGCGTTCGGTCGGACGGACGGTCACACTGCCTCCCCCAGTCGTAGCACGGCTCCCAGTCCGCGTCGGCGGCTGATCGCCGCCTCCAGCGCGGCGGCCGTCAGCACCAGCACGGCCAGCGCGACGCCGAGCGCCGTGGTGGTCGTCCAGTCGATGTGTGTGGCGGGCTCGAACGGCCCGCCGGTGAGCGCCCCGAGCCGCAGGCCGGGGCCGAGCGCCCCGGGCAGCAGCAGGCCCAGTGCGGTGCCGCCGACCGCCGCGGCCACCAGCAGCGGTAGCACTTGGAGCAGTTGCAGGCCGAGCACCGCGCGGCGGCCGAGCCCCAGCGTGCGCAGGTAGGAGGTGGTGCGGGCGCGTTCGGCGGCACTGAGCAGCAGGTCCAGGGCGACCGCGCCGAGTGCGAGCATCAGCCCGAGCCCGGTGGTGACCCGGAAGGCGAGCTCGACCGAACGGATCAGCCCGTCCGAGCGCAGCGCGTTGAACTCCTCGTCCCGGTCGCGGAGTTCGACCCTGGGCCCGGTCGCACCGGTGGGGGCGAGCTGCACGGCGGCGGCGGTCCGCACCGCGGCCGGGTCCAGGCGCGGTCCGCCGGCGGCCGGGTAGAGCAGGACCGCGGACGGATGGCCGTTCTGCACCGGCAGGCGCTTCGCGGACGGGCCGGTGAACAGCAGCAGCGCGCGGGGCCGCGGCCCGTCGCCGAGCACCGGCCCGAGCACCGGGTCGCGCAGCGCCTCGTCGGGCAGGGCGCCGACCAGCTGGACCAGGGAACGGCTCATGCCCAGCGCGGCCACCTCGAAGAGGCCGTCCGGGAAGCGGGCGGCCAGGCCGGGGTCGGCCAGCGCGGTGAGCACGGGCGGGGCGCCGTTCTCACCGGCCCGCCCGACGGGTGCGTTCACCTCGTCGGCGGCCAGCAGGGCGCGGGCCACCGGGGAGGACGGATCGGCGGCGCCCAGTGCGGCGGCGTCCAGTCCGACGAGTTGGGCGCCCTGGACGGTGGTGCCGTCGTCCTGCGACGTGAGTTCGCCGGCCGCGCCGGTGACGGTCGCCTGGTGGCCCACGGTGCGGGCCTGCGAGAGGTCGCCGGGCAGCCGGTCGCGTGGCCCGACCAGGGCGGCCGGTGCCCCGCCGGTGCGCCAGTCGGCGGTCTGCGCGCGGCTGTCGGCGAGGGCGCGCGAGACCATGCCGCCGAAGACCCCGTAGCCCGTCGCCAGCACCAGCACCAGCAGGGCGAGGGCGGCCGCGCCACTGTGCGTGCCGGCCCGGGCGAGCGCCACCAGCGGGACCGGTCCCCGCAGGCGGCGGGCCCAGCCGGCGGCCGGGAGCAGTACGAGGGGCAGCAGGCGGATCAGGGCGAGTACCACGACGAGCGCCAGAAGGACCGGCGTCAGGGCGAGTTGGAGGTCGACGCCGGAGCCGGCGAAGGCACCGCGGGCGCGCAGCGCGACCAGCCCGCCGACGGCCGGCAGCAGCACCACGGCCTCCAGGACGAGGCGGCGCGAGCGCGGCACGGGCCGGGTCCGCCCGGCGGAGGCGAGCAGGACCGCGGCCGGCGCGCACCAGACCAGCAGGGCGGCGACCAGGACCGGGACCGGGGACCCCAGGGCGGCGCCCGGCGGCGCGAGCGCGCGGCCGACCGCCCAGCCCACGGCGACGCCGGCGCCGACCGCCACCGCGGCCTCCGCCAGCAGGCGGCCCGCGATCCCCGACAGTCCTGCGCCACGGGAGAGTTGGAGCGCGAAGGCTCCGGCGCGGCGACGGGCTCCGAGCCGCGCGGCGGCCACGGCGGTGGCCACCACCACCGCGAGCACTCCGGCGAGCGCGAAGCCCTGGAGCTGCCCGGTGCGCCGCTGTTGGGCGGTGAAGGCGTCCAGCTCCGCGGTGAGGCGGTCGGCGAGGCCGACCGAGGGCACCAGCTGGCCGGCCACCAGGCAGGCCTCGTCGGACTCGGCCCCGCACAGCCGGGTCGTGGCGGCGGCGCGCAGTCCGGCGATGGCGGAGCGCAGTTCGGCGATCGCGGACGGGGTGGCGGCGGGCCCGGCGCGGTCGGTGGCCACCGGCAGGTCCCAGGCGAGCTGGAGCGGCACGGTGCCGCGGCTCGCGGTCTGCTCGATCCCCCCGGCGCTGGTCAGCAGTTGGCCGTTCAGCTCCTGGCCGGTGACCTCCATCGCGGTCATCGGCTCGACCAGCAGCGGGAACTGCTGCCAGAGCCGGCCGGCACCCTGGTCGGTGCGGAAGACGCCGACCAGCAGCACCGGGGTGGCCCAGCCGGAACCCCACAGGTCGAACTGCTGATTGACAGTCAGGCCGAGTCTCTCCCGGGTCGCTTCGGAGACCGCGACCTCGATCGGGGCCGGCTCCGCGGGCGGCGTGCCCCGGTCGGCCGCCGGCTGCCGCGGTGCACGGCCCTGCACGTACTGGACCGGCCCGCCCGGACCGTCGGGCTGGGCGTAGGCCAGGCTGACCCGTGGCGCCCGGCCGTAGGGGGTGGGCAGTCCGGGCCCCACCGCCGTCGCATCCGCGGTGGTGACGCGGCCCTGCAGCCTGCCGAGCACGGCGGCCAGCCGCGGGGCGGCTGCGGCGCGCAGTCCGTTGCCGACCCGGTCAAGCTCCTGGTCGAGCCTGCCGCCGGGCAGCCGCGGCATGTTCGGCAGCGGAGTGGTGGTGGTGCCGGCGGCGATCAGCGGGCCGGACAGCTGGGCGCGGGCCACCCGGTCCGCGAGCGCGCCGGCCGCCAGCCGGTCGGCCCGCGGGGGCCAGCTCAGCGGGATCGCCGTGAGCAGCACGGCGAGCAGCGCGAGCACGACCGCGACCGGCCAGGCGACCTGCGCCTCGCGCCGGATCAGGCGCAGTGTCAGCATGTGGGGCTCCCCCCGTCGGAACGTCGGTCCTCGCGCTGGCCGCGGCGCCCGGCCGCACGCGGCCGCCCCGACGCCGGGCTCATCGGTCCTCCCCCGCGCGCCGGGCTCATCCGCCCTCGCCCGCGCACCGGACTCATCGGCCCTCCCCCACGTGCCTGGCTCATCCGTCCTCCCCCGCGCGCAGGGCCCGGACCAGGTCGACCCGGGCCAGCAGCCGGGTGAGGACCAGCACCGCCGGGGCCAGCAGCAGACCGACGGCCAGCACCGTGAGCACCGCGGCGGGCCGGCCCGGGGCGGCGGTCAGGGCCGGGAAGACCGGGTTCGAGCCGTCGTCCAGCACGACGAGCGGCAGCAGCAGGGCCGCCAACAGCAGGCCCAGCAGGCCGCCGAACAGCACCGGCACCGCGGTCACCACCACCTGTTCGGCGCGCAGCAGGGCGCTCAGCTCGCCGCGCTTCACGCCCAGCGCGCGCAGGACCGCGAACTCCCGTTGGCGGGCCCGGACGGCGCCCACCGTGTGCAGGGTCAAGGCGGTCACCGCAATGAGCGGCGCGGTGACCACGACCAGCAGCCAGGCACAGCGCAGGCCGGCCCGGAACGGGTCGTTCGCCAGGCCGTCGGCGGCCTGCGGGACGCTCTGCACCCGGCCGAACCCGGCGTGGCCGTCGGCGGCGGCCCGGGTGGCCGCCGGGTCGTCGCTGGTCAGCCACCAGTGGACGTCGGCGGGCGGCGCCAGACCGGTGAGCGCCCGGTTGGCAGCGAGCGCGCGCAGGTCCAGCAGCAGGTGGCCGTGGCGCCGGTCGTAGCCGGGCAGGACGTCGGTCTCCCCGGTGATCCGGACCTTCTGGGCGTTCTGCGCGCCGTGCTCCCAGTTGAGTTGGATCGTGTCGCCGACCTTGGCGTTCACGGCGTCGAGCAACGCGCGGTCGGCGAGCGCGGGCAGGGTGGGGGGCGTGGGCGACCCGGTACCGGTCCCAGGCAGCGCCACGAAGGCAGCGTCCAGGCCGGCGGGGTCCGGGGTGCCCGACGGCTCCGGGGAGCGCAGCACCGTGTGCAGCAGGTCGGGACCGCCGCTCTCCCAGGTGCAGGCCGCGGCCTGCCCGCCGTCGCCGCCGGGCTGCGGGGCGGGCCCGGCCTCCGGGGCCCGTCCGCTGCCGGGGCAGCCGAGCGTGGCCGGGTCGGCGAGGGCCGTGCCGGAGCGGAACCAGGCCTGCCCCGGCGGGAGCGCGAGGTCGGTCCGCTGTCCGCCGGCGACGGCGCCGATCCGCGGCAGGCGCAGGTCGAGGGTGGTGCGCCGGGTCAGGTCGCCGGGGAAGTGGACGCCGAGCCGGCTGAGCGTCAGCGGGTAGGCGCGCCGCCCGTTCTCGGCCAGGTCCACGGCCAGGGAGTGCGGGCGGCCGTCGGCCGGCAGCCGGACCTCCAGCCGGTCGGTCAGCCCGTCGGAGTCCCGGATCCAGAGCAGCAGGAGCAGGCCGGTCTCCGGGAGCGGCTGGTCGGCGGCGGCCTGGACGGTCACCTCCAGCGCGGTCGGCTCGCCCGGCACCGGGAGACCCTGCGCGGGGACGGTGGTGAGCGGCGCCAGCAGCGCCGGGGCCCGGCGGCCGTCCTGGTCCGGGCCCAGTGCGGGCATTCTGCCGGAGGCCGCGGCGGCCGAGGTGTCGACGGCGACCGTCTGCACCACCCCGCTTCCCACGAAGGCCGACTGTTCGGCCACCGGGGTGAGCCCGGTGACGCCGGGCAGTGCCGCGAGAGTGGTGTGCCGCTGCGCGGGCGCGCCGGAGACCCCGGACAGCCGCAGGTCGGAGCCGACCGCGAAGGCGGCCCGGTCGCGGTCGCCGGCCGGCAGCGCGGCCAGCACCCCGGCGGCCAGGCTGCCGCACCCCACCGCCAGCAGCGTGACCAGGACCGGGACCGCCTGGCGGCCGGCGTCGCGGCTCAGCCGCCAGGCGCCCAGGGCGAGGACCAACCCGCGGGCCCGGCCGGCCGTCCGCTCCAGCAGTCGTCCGACCGGCGGCAGTACCCGTAGCAGCAGCGCCGCGCCCGCCACGGCCATGGCCGCCGGGGCGAGCACCAGCACCGGGTCGACCCGGGAGTCGAATCCGCCGCCCGCGACCACCACGCCCCGGTAGTGGCGCAGTTGGAGGAAGCCGAGGACCGCCACGGCGAGCAGCGCCAGGTCCGCGCCCGCCCGCTGCAGTCCCGGCCGCCGCGGCCGGCGCCGTCGCAGCGCCCCCTGGGCGCCCGCGCTCCAGGCCCGCCGGGCGAGCGGCAGCAGCAGGGCGGCGTTCTGCACCACGAGTACGAACCCCGCGGTCCACCAGGCGGTCCGGCCGTCGTCCGCGGCCAGGCCGTGCACCCCGGCGCCGCGCAGGACGGCGGCGAGCAGCGGCTCGGCCAGCAGCAGCCCGCAGGCCGCCGCCGGCAGCGCGGCCGCCGCCCACTCGCCGGTCGCCACCGCGAGCAGCCGTAGCGAGCCGGCTCCCCGGGAGCGCTGCAGGGCCTGCTCGCCGGCGACCGCGTCGGCGAGCCCGCGTGCCGTCAGTACCAGGACCGTTGCGGCGAGTACGGCCAGCAGGGACAGCGGGACGGCGATCTCGGCCTTGACCGTGAGGGCCGGCACGACCTGGCCGTCGACCGCCGCGGGCAGTCCGCTGCGCACCGTGGTCTCGGCCAGCGCCGGGGCGGCGCCGCGGTACACCGAGCGGGTGCCGTCGCCGGCGGCGAGGGCGGCCACCCGGTCGCGCAGCGCCACGACTCCGGACAGGCTCAGCCGGTCGGTGTCGGGCAGGGCCAGCCAGACGGCCAGCGTGTGGCCGCTGAAGGCCGCCAGCCCGGTCAGCTGGGTGCCGTCGACGAGCATCGGGGCGCGCCCCACGCCGTCGGCACCGCCGAGGCCGGCCCAGACCGCTGCGGCGGCCGGGTCGGGCCGGTAGACGCCGGTCACGGTGAGCTTGAGCGGGGCGCCGCTGACCAGGTCGCGAACGGTCGTGGTGCCGCCGCTGTCCAGGCCGAGCCGGTCGGCGGCGGCCTCGGGGAGGGCGACGCGCAGCCCGCCGTCGGCGGGCGCGGCGGGCGCGTCCGGCCAGCTGCCGCTACGCAGCCGGGCGTAGCGGCCGGGGTCCGGCAGCGCCACCGGGAGTCCGGAGAGGACGGTGTCGGTGACCCGCTGACGTCCGGCGGGCGGCAGCGGCAGGTCGACGGCGTCCGAGGCGCGCAGTGCGGTCTCGGTGCGGAACGGGGTGCCCGCCATCGCCCGGACCAGCGCCACGCGCACCGCCCGGTCGGCCGCGGGCAGGCCCTGCGCCGTCCAGCGCGCGGACACCTCGACCGAGCGGCCCGCGTCGGCGGCGAGCCGCTGGCGCACCCCCGCGGTGGTGGCCGACTGGGCCAGCCCGGCCACCGCGGACAGCACGGCCGTCGCCACCACGATGCTCAGGGCCACGGCCGCCGGCACCAGACCGTGCCGTCCGACCCGGCGCCCCACCCGCGCCAGTACCATCCCATGCTCCCCTCGGCACCCACCGCGCCGGCGGCGCGCGCACCACAGGGCCATGTGCGGCGCAGAGTTGAGGTTCTATCACGAAGGACCGCCTGTGGTCTGTACCAATCCGAGCACTGGACCCGCCCGGCCCGCTCCTGCGGCCGGACGGACCGCCGGGGCGGTCCGCCGCTGCCCGTCAGGGCGGGGTCCCTGCCCGGAAGCGCAACGAGGGCCCGGCCGCCCGCGACGTGCCGCCCCGGGCCCCACGGCTCCCTGCCCGGACGCCACCCGCCGCCGTCTAGGCTCTGGGGAACACCGACCAGGGAGAGGGCGAACACACGTGGGCAGCTGGGAGCGCGCGCTGGACGCGGCCGGGATCGACGACCCGGGACTGCGCGACGACTACAGCCGCCAGCGCCGACAGGTCACGCGGTACAAGCGGGAGGCGGTACTGGCCGCCGGACTCCTCCTGCCGGCCCGGCTCGTGCCGCACGTGATCGCGGCCACCGCCTTCATGCACCGCACCGACAGCCTGCTCGACAGCGGCCCGCTCGACGAGCGGAGGGCGGCGTACGCGCGCTGGGAGCGGGAGACCGCCGACGGCCTCGCGACCGGTGGGACCGCCAACCCCGAGCTGCGCCCGCTGCTGAACACCGTCGCCGCGCACCCCGCCCTGCGCGACCGGGCGTCGGAGCACCTCGCCGGAGCCACCGCCGACCTCGACTTCGCCGGGTTCGCCGCCGAGGCCGACTACCAGCACTACGTGGACGGCTACTCGCTACCCGCGTTCATGGTCGTCGCCACCCTGCTCGGCCCCGAGGGCGACCAGACGGCCTACCGGGCCGCCTGTCGCACCTTCATCGACGCCAGCCAGCGGCTCGACTTCGTCAGCGACCTCGCCGAGGACCTGGCCGACGGCCGCCTGACCATCCCCGCACAGGACCTGGACCGGTACGGGGTCACCCGTGCCGACCTGGAGCAGGCCCGCAACCTCCCGGCCGTCCGGGCGATGGTCACCGACCGGCTCGACCAGGTCGACCGCACCCTCGCCGAGGGCCGGGCCGTGATCGACCTCGTCCCGGCCGCCCACCGGCCCATGGTCCGCTGCATGATCGGCCTGGACGAGCTGACCAGCGCCGCCGCCCGGGCCGACATCCCCGCCCTGCTGCGCCGCTCGGCCGGCCCGGCCAAGCCCGCCGCCCTTCGCCTGCTCGGCCGCGAGTACCTCCGGGCGCGCCGCCTGAACCGCTGAGCGCCACCCGGGGCCGGACCGCGCCCCGGGTGGCCCCCGCGGCGGGGACCGCCCGGGCCGGACGCCCTGGTCCGGTCCGGGAGCGGCCCGCGCGGCGCAGGGCGGTGACGGGGTCCGCTACCTGAAAACAACGGGGGCCGCTACCTGAACAGGCGGTCCCCGCTGGTGGCCATGCGGTGGGTCGCGCCGTGACGGTTCACCCAGTCACGGACGAGGTTGACGGCGTTGGCGCACTGCCAGCTGTCGTCGTACTCGCGCACGCCGGTGAAGGCGCCGTAGCCCGCGATGATGCCGTCCACGCGCGCGTCGCCCAGCAGCTTGTCGACGTACCACGGGTCGTTGTAGGTGGTCGTCCAGGACAGCGTGGCCGCGAGCTGTCCCGCAGAGCGGTCCGCGGCGCCCTTCTTCAGTTCCGCGCACGTGTTGTAGGTGGGCTCGGTGCAGTTGCCGAACCCCTTGGTGATGTCGCTGTCGCCGTAGTCCATCGCCCGCCGGCCGGTCGGGAACCCGGAACCGGACCGGTCGAAGGCGTTCCGGACCTGGTCGCGGGTCCCGGTCGTGGTGATGCCCTCCAGGCCGCCGAGCCTGCCCTCCAGGCTCTGCCAGCCCCGGCCGCCCACGTCCGGGGTGTTGCCGCCGTGGTACTCGTAGAACCCGTAGAGCACCTGGATCCCGGCGGCCGTCAGCCGCTGCGCCTTGTCGCGCAGTCCGGCGACGCTGCACCCGCGGTTCTGCTGCTCCCCGCAGTAGTTCGGGTCCTTGATGTCCAGCCAGACCAGCGCCAGCCGGCGCCCCGCGTTGGCGTTGGAGACGATGCGGTCGATCATGCTGTCGAAGCCGGGACCCAGCCGGGAGTCACCGGCCGAGGAACAGTCGTGGTAGGCGCGCCATTCGTTCGGGTTCCACCAGGCGCAGACGTCGATCTCGATGCCGTTGGCGCCGTGCTTGAGGGCGGCGTCGACGCCGTCCAGGGTGTCGACCCGGTGCGCGATGGCGTAGACCGCGTGACGCTGGTCGGCCGCCGCCGCCGGGGTCGTACCGAGCGCGGGGGCCCCGATGATCCCGCACAGCGCCGTCACCAGCGCCGGCAGGATCCGCCGGCCGGCCCCGTGCCTGAGGTGAGTGATCAAGAAACGCACTCCTTCTGTCACCTGTCTGACGTGAGCACCTCACTAACCTCACCAACTGTACGTTGACAAACGGCACATGGACACGGGATCCGGGCAGGAGCGGTCCCCGGTTCCCCGCAAGGCGCGGGCACCCACCGGCCCGCCGCCGACGGCCCGCCCCCGCCGCAGCCCCCGCTCCGCCGGCCGGGCGCGCGCTGCTACTCCAGCAGCTTTCCGCCCGTGGAATAGCTTGTGGATGCCGCCTGGCACCACCCAGCGACCAGGCCGGAGAGCGACTGGAGGAGCACATTGCCCAGGGAGGCGCCGTACCTTGCCGTGAGCGACGCACTGCGCGCACGCGTCCTGGCGGGAGAGTGGGAGGTCGGGAGCCGCCTGCCGTCGCGGACGAGGCTCGCCGAGGAGTACGGGGTCGGACGGAACGTCACCCAGCGGGCTGTGGAACGCCTGATCGTCGAGGGCCTGTTGGAAGGACGCGCGGGTTCAGGAACTTACGTCCGGATCCCGTGCGAGCGCCTTCCGACGGTCCGCTCCCGGCACCGCGACCACCGCGCCGGCTTCGCTCCCCCCGCCCGGACGGAGGACCGGGGCAGGGCCGACGCCTGGGACGCGCACAGCCTGGTGCGCGTCCCGGCCACCGGAGCCATCGCCGAGCGGCTCGGCATCCGCCCGGGGGACCCCTGCGTCACCACGCACTACGAGTTCCTCGCCGACGGCCGCCCCGTCCAACTCTCCCGCTCCTGGGAGCCGATGGCCATCACGGGCGGCACGCCGGTCGTGCTCCCCGAGACGGGACCGTACGCGGGGAAGGGCGTCGTCGAGCGCATGCGCTCCATCGGCGTGGTGGTCCGCACCGTGGTCGAGCGGCCCCGCCCGGCCCGGGCCACCCGGGAGCAGGCGCACCTGCTCGGGGTCAGCCCCGGGGACCTGGTCCTCCGGATCGAGCGGACCATCTACGACACCGGCGGTCGCCCCGTGGAGACCGCCGACATCGTCATTCCGGACGGACGGCGGCAGGTGGTCTACGAGTTCGGAGTCGACCACCCGGTGCCGCCGGATCCCGCGGCACGCCGGACCACCACCGGGAGCCGGTGACCCCGTGCCGTCGTCTCCGCGCCCCGGACTCGTGCGCGACCCCGACTTCGGGCGCCTGCTCGCCGCGACCGCCGCCGGTCAACTGGGCGACCGCATCATGTTCCTGGCACTGCCACTGGTTGCCGTCGCGGCCCTCGACGCCGACGAGCTCCACGTCGGGCTGCTGACCGCCATGGTCACCACGGGCTCGCTCCTGGCCGGACTGCCGGCCGGCGCATGGGTCGACCGCGTGCCGAAGCGGACGGTCATGATCAGCACCGACCTCGTACGGGCGCTGGCGCTCGCGACGATACCGATCGCGTGGTGGGCCGGCCTCCTCACCGTGGGCTGGCTCCTCGCGGTGGCCCTCGTCCACGGGGCGCTGACCGCCGTCTTCGACGCCGCGCACGTCAGCTGCGTCCCGCACCTGGTGGGACGCGGGGATCTCGTCGAGGGGAACGCGAAGATCTCGGCGGTGCGCTCCGTGACCAGCATCGGCGGCCCGGCGCTGGCCGGCCCTCTGGTCGGCTGGGCGGGACCCCCTTCCGCGCTCCTGGCGAGCTCGTTGGGGATGGCGGTGTCCGGAGTCCTCGCGACCGGAATCCGGAAGCGCGAACAGCGCCCGGAGCCCGCCGGACGGCCCCCGCTGCTCCGCGACGTCAAGGAGGGCCTGACGTTCGTCCTCGTGAACCCCGTGCTCCGCGCCACCGTGCTGGGGGACGCGTTCTTCCTCGTCTTCCTGGCCGTGTACCAGGCCATGCTGCTGGTCCTGCTGCCCAGGGAGCTCGGCCTCGACTCCGCCGGCATCGGCCTCGTGCTGTCGGGGATGGGCTGCGGCGCCCTGGTGGGCGCGCTCTGCGCGAGGCGCCTGTCCGCGCGGTTCGGACCCGGTCCCGTCTGCTGGCTCGCGCCCCTCCTCACCTGCCCGCCGACGGTCCTGATGCCGTTGGCCCACCCCGGCTGGACCGTCCCCGTGGCGGCGGTCGGGCTCGCGGCCCTCTCCCTGGGCGGCGTCGTCCGCGTCGTCGCCCAGTCGAGCGTCCAACAGGCGCTCACCCCGGCCGGAATGCTCGGCCGGATGAGCGCGACCACCCGGTTCCTGTCCGGCTGCGGCCTGCCGGTGGGCGCGGTCCTGGGCGGAGCCGCGGGCGCCGCGCTGGGGGCGAGGAGCACCCTGTGGATCGGCGCGGTCGGCATGACGCTGAGCTTCGTCCCCGGCTTCGCCTCACCGCTCCGCCGCATGCGCGGTGCGCCGGAGGCGGAGGATCCCGGCCCCGCGCGCCCCGGACCGCCCGACACGCCGTCCCCCGACACGCCGTCCCCCGCCACCGGCCCGCCCGCTCGTCGGCTCGTCGGCCGGTGGCGGACCAGCCGGTGGCGGACCGGCCGCCGGTGACGGATCAGCCGGCTGCCTGGCTGCGCGGCAGGACGGCGGCACCCACGGGGGCGTTGGGTGGCGGTGAAGGTGCCGCCGAGTTCCTCGGCGCGTTCGGCCGTGGAGCGAAGGCCCACGCCGGTGGCGGGGCCGTGGCCGGGGCCGGACGAGGCCCTGCGGGTGGTCCGCCCGGCGGGACGGTACCGGCGCCCTTCCTCAGCCGAGCAGGGCGAACAGCCGGACCAGATCGTGGAAGCCGTAGCGGCCCGGGGCCGGGGAGTCCAGCATCCCCGACCCGGTGAGCCGTTCGAGGATCAGGCCTGCGGCGGGCTCCGGGACGCCCAGTACGGCGGCCGCCTCCGGTGCCGAGCAGACCGGGAGGGCGGCGAGCCGCCGGAGGGCGTCGACGAGGTCGTCCGGCAACAGCTCGTGGTTGCGGCGGAGCTCGGTCTCGACGGCGAGTCCCCCGACGCGCAGTTCGCCGAGCCGGCGGTGCTCGTCCCGCAGCCGGCCGGCGACGGCCGCAACGCTCCAGGCGGGCCGGGCCGCGAGCTTGGTGGCCGCGACGCGCAGGGCGAGCGGGAGCCGCCCGCAGGCCGCCACGATCTCGTCGGCCGCCGCCGGCTCGGCGGCGATGCGGGAGCGACCGGCCACCGCGGACAGGAACTCCAACGACTCCTCCGGCGCCAGTCGGCCCAGGTGCACGGCGGACGACGCGCCGAGCCCGCCCAGTCGCGCGCGAGCCGTGACGAGCACCGCGCAGGACGGGTCGCCCGGCAGGAGCCGGCGCACCTGCCGCTCGTCCCGGGCGCCGTCGAGCACGACCAGGACCCGCCGTCCGGTGAGGAGGGTGCGGTAGCGCTCCGCACGGTCCGCCTCGCACTCGGGTATCTCCCCGGCGGGCACGCCGAGCGCGCGCAGGAAGCCCGCCAGCACCTCGGCGGGCTCGGCGGGCTCGCGCCCGGAGCCGTGCAGTTCCGCGTAGAGCTGGCCGTCGGCGAAGGCCGCACGGACGGTCCCGGCGGCCCGGACGGCGAGGGCGGTCTTGCCGACTCCCACCGCCCCCGAGACCACCACGACCGCCGGGCCCGGCCGGCCGGGGTCGACGAGGGCGCTCGCGACCAGCCCGACCTCGGCCGTACGCCCGGTGAAGTCGCCGACACCGGCAGGAAGTTGGGCAGGCACAAGCGGTGCGGCAGAAGACGCGGCTGTGGCTGCGACTGCGACTGCGACAGGAGTCGCGGACGCGGCTGCGGGCACGGTCGTGCCCGCCGGGGCGGGCGCGGGCGTCGTGGCGGGCACCGGCGGCGCAAGCCCGGGATCGGCGCACAGGATCTGCCGCTGCAGCCGTCGCAGGCCGGGGCCGGGCTCGGCGCCGACCTCGTCCGCCAGCACCCTCCGGGTGTCGGCGAACACCTCCAGCGCCTCCGCCTGCCGCCCGGCGCGGTACAGGGCGGTCATCAGCAGCCCCCGCAGGCCCTCGCGCAGCGGATGCTCCGCCACCAGCACGGTCAGCTCCTCGACCAGGCGCGCGTGCCCGCCGAGGTCGAGTTCGAGGGCCAGACAGTTCTCGAGAACGGTCAGCCGCCGGCCGGCGAGCCGCTCGCGCTGCCGCCCGGCGTACGGGCCCGGCAGTCCGGAGAGCGCGGTGCCCGTCCACAGCGCCAGTGCCTCGCGGTGGCGGAGCGCCGCGGCCGACGCCTCCCCGGCGGCCCGGTGCCGCTCCCCCGCGTCCACCAGCCGGTCGAACTCCGCGGCGTCCAGAGCACCGTCCGCGAGGTCCAGGGCGTACCCGCCGCCCCGGGACACCAGGATCGCCGCCGCGTCGCCCCCTGCGGCGACGATCGCCGCCCGCAGCTTCGAGATGTGATTGCGCACCACCGCGCCGACGGAGGCAGGCGCGCTCTCCCCCCAGACCAGGCGCGCCAGCTCGTCGGCCGTCACCACCTGCCCGGTGCGCAGCGCCAGCACCGCCAGCACCGCCTGGCGCTGTCCCGAACCCGCGGCAACGTCCCGGCCGCCGTACCGGACCCGCGTCGGCCCGAGCACGGAGATCCGCAGCCCCTCCATGTCCCCCGCCTCCCCGGCATCGGCGGAATTCTCCCACGTCCGTCGGGCGCGCCGCCCCGCGCCGGGGCGGTCCGCACCTCGCGGAGCAGGTAGGTTGGCCCGTCTCGCCCGGCTGTCGTGCCGCGGGGCGGGAACAGCAAGAGCGGACGGACGGAAGACGCATGACCAGCATTCGAATAACCCTGCTCGGCCCCGTACGGGCGTGGCGTGGCGACGCCGAGCTCCCGCTCGGCCCGGCCCAGCGGCGGGCGGTGCTGGCGATGCTCGCCGGCGCCGAGGGCCGTGCCGTCACCACCGAGGAGCTGATCGACGGACTGTGGGGCGAGGCGCTGCCGAACCACGCCGTCGCCGCGATCCGCAACCACGTCTCCCAGCTGCGCTCCGTACTGGAGGACGACCGCACCGCACCGCGGGTGCTGGTCTCGGCCGGCGGTGGCTACGCCCTGCGGCTCGCGCCCGGCGCGACGGATCTGACGGTCTTCCAGCAACTGACGCAGGACGCCACCCGGCTCCGCGCCGCGGGCGATCCCGCCGCGGCGGCCGAGCGGCTGCAGCGGGCGCTGGACCTCCAGACGGGTGCGCCGCTGGCCGACATCCCCGGCGGCCATGCCGAACGACAGCGGGAACGGCTCGCCCAGCACCGCCTGACCGTCCTGCACGAACGCCTCGAACTCGACCTGGAGCTCGGCCGCCACAGCGAGGTGGTGGACGAACTCGGCGGCCTCGCAGCACGGTTCCCGCTGCACGAGGGGATCGCGGCGCTGCTGATGACGGCGCTCTACCGCACCGGCCGGCGCTCCGAGGCCCTGGCGGCTTTCGGCCGCGTCCGACGCGCCCTGGATGCCGAGCTGGGGGTCGAGCCGACCCTTCCGCTGCGCGACCTGCACGAGCGGATCCTGCGACGCGACCCCGCGACGGCCGCGACGGCCGCGACGGGCGCCGCCGGGCAGCGGGAGAGCCGTCCGGTCGCCGAACAGCTTCCGGCCGACGCCTCGGAGTTCACGGGCCGTCGCGAGCTGGTCCGCTCCCTGGTGCACCTGGTGGAGACCCCCTCGGCGTTCGCCCCGACGATCGTCGCGGTGGCCGGCATGGGAGGCGTCGGGAAGACCGCTCTCGCGGTCCACGTCGCCCGGCGGGTCCGCCACCGCTTCCCCGACGGACAGCTCTACGTCAACCTGCGCGGCGCCCGCCCCGACCCGATGGACCCCGGCGCGGTACTGGTCCAGTTCCTGCGGTCGCTGGGCGTGCCCGAGAGCGCCGTTCCCGAGCAGCCCGAGGAACGGTCGGCGCTGTACCGGTCGCTGCTCGCCCAGCGCCGCGTCCTGGTCGTGCTGGACGACGCCCGCGACCTCGCCCAGCTGCGTCCGCTCCTTCCGGGCTCCGAGCACTGCGCCGTCCTCGTCACGAGCCGCTCGGGCCTGCTCGGACTGGCCCCCACCCGGCACGTGGACCTGGACGTCCTGGAACCGGACGAGTCGCTCGAACTGCTCTCCCGGATCGCCGGCCGCCGACGGGTCCAGGCGGAGCCCGCCGCCGCCCGTGAGCTGCTCGCGGCCTGCTGCCACCTCCCGCTGGCCATCCGGATCGTCGCCGCCCGCAGCGCCTTGCGCCCCGAGTGGTCGCTCGCCGCCATCGGGACCCGGCTGGCCGACCGGCGCCGGCGGCTGGCGGAACTCAGCGTGCACGACCTCGCCGTCGAGGCCTGCTTCCAGCTCAGCTACGACCAGCTGACGCCGGACGCCGCGCAGGCCTTCCGGTTGCTGGCCGTCCCGCAGACCGCCGACCTGTCCCTGCCGGCCGCCGCCGCGGCCCTGGAACTGACCGAACACGCCGCCCTGGACGTCCTGGAGGACCTCGTCCACGCCGGTCTGCTGGAGTCCCCGGCCCCCGACCGGTACCGCTACCACGACCTGCTGCGCCTGTTCGCGCAGGCCCGGGCCGAACAGCTCGACTCCCCGCAGGAGCGCTCCGTACTGATCCTCCGGATGGTCGACCAGGCCGTGGCGACGGCGGCCGACGCGTACCGCGCCGTGCGGCCCGCCCATGCCGTCCCCGACGTGCTCGGGGTCGTGGCGGTGCCCGGTCCGACGCTGCGCGACCGCGCGGACGGACGCCGCTGGCTGGACGAGGAGGGCGGAAACCTCCTGGCCCTGGCCGAGCAGGCGCTCGGCATCACCGGCGCCCACCGCGTCGTCGCCGACCTGATGCTCGCCCTCGACCCGCACCTGGAGAACGGGTTCCGGTGGCGCGCGATCCTCGACGTCTGCCGCCGCACGATGCGCCAGGCCGCCGACTGCGGCGACGCCCGGGCCGAAGGCCGGGCCGGCTACATGCTCGGCGGCGGGCTCATGCAACTGGGCCTGCTGGACGAGGCCGAGCCGGTCTCCGCCCGGGCGGCCGACCGGGCCCGGGAGTGCCGGGACCTTCCCGTGCTGGCCGAGGTCGCCAACGTCTGCGCCATGATCGCCCATCTGCGACGGCGCACCGAGGAGTCGTTCGTCCTGCACGACGAGACGGTCCGGCTGGCCGACGACTGCGGCAGCCCCTGGACCAAGGCCAACGCCCTGGCCACCAGCGTCGTCTGGCACCTGGCCCGCGACGACGCCGGAGCGGCCGACCGCGCGGCCGAGCAGAGCCTGGCGCTGTTCCGCGCCCTCGACGACCCGTTCGGCGAGGTCTACGCACTGCACTCGGCCGGGCGCGCGGCCCGCGCCCTCGGCGACACCGACCGCGCGATCGCGCTGCACGAGCAGGGTCTGACGCTGGCCGGCCTCCACGGCTTCCTGGTGTTCGAACCGAAGGCCCTGGTGCATCTCGCCAACTGCCATCTGGACGCGGGCCGGCCGGCCGAGGCGGCGGAGCGGGCGGAACAGGCCCTGACGGCCAGTCGGCGGCTGTACCGGCAGGACACCGAGACCGCGGCACTCGACCTGCTCGCCCGCAGCCGCCCCGCAGTCTAGGAGAGGATCCCGTCCGACGCCGAGAGCGCCCCGGCCAGCCCGGGGCGGCCGTCGATGCCGAGCTTGCCGTAGACGTGGGTCAGGTGGACCTCCACCGTGCGCAGGCCGACGAACAGGTGCTGGGCGATCTCCCGGTTGGTCATGCCCTTGGCCGCCAGGCCGGCCACCCGGTGCTCGGTCGGGGTGAGCGCCGCCGGCCCGTGGAAGGACCGGGTGCGGGGGCGGTCACCGGCCGCGCGGAGTTCGTCCAGCGCGCGATCGGCCACCAGTGCGGCGCCGCAGCGGTGGGCCGCGGTGACCGCCTCCTTGAGGCACGCACGGGCCTCCGCCACCCGCCCGGCGCGGCGCAGCTGGGCACCGAGGTCGCCCAGGGCCTGGGCGTGCCGGGCCCGGCCCGGTGTGCCGGCCAGCGTCCGGACGGCTTCGCGCAGCAGGTCCAGCCCCTCCGGGCCGCCGGTGGCGAGGGCGAGCGCGCGCCGGGCGGCGCCGACGGCCTCGGGGACGCCCCACCGCCGGGCGAGTTCCAGTTCCTCCGCCGCCAGGGTCCGGGCCTGCTCGGGCTCGCCGATTGCCGCGTGGACGAGGGCGGCCTCGGAGCGCCAGGGGTAGATCCAGGGGCAGCGCATGCCCCGGGCCTCGGTCCGCCGGCCGCACTCGCGGAAGTCGGCGAGCGCCTCCTCCGGGCGGCCCTGGGCCGCCCGCAGCCGGCCCCGGACCAGGTGGACGTAGTCGTTGATCCAGTGGCCGTTCAGGCCGGCGGTCAGGCCGGCGTGTTCCAGGACGGCCTGCGCCTCGTCGAGCCGGCCCTGCAGGACGAGTGCGTCGGCCAGGGTGGCCGCCGCGAGGACGCTGTGGCTGTGACGCGGGCCGACGCCGATCTCCCGGAGCGCCACCAGGGCGGCCTCCGCCTCGCTCTGGCAGTCCGGCACGCGGCCGAGCTGGCCGTAGACGGCCGCCCGGATGATGCGGCTGTGCGCGAGCGTGAAGGCGGAGCCGCGGGTCCTGGCCTGCTCCACCGCCGCGTCGGCGTGGTCGAGGGCCAGTTCCGTCTCCCCGGTGGCGCCGAGGAGGAGCACGGCGCCGGAGTAGACGAAGGACTCGTCGTCCGCCGGGTTCATCCCGTGCGTGAGCGCCTGCCGCACCAGGGTCACGGCCTCGGCCGGCGATTCGCCGCGCATGATCGCGCGCAGGCCCAGCAGTGCCGCCAGCGGGCGCTCGGCCGAGGTGCCGGCCGCATCCTGGATCCGCAGGTCCATCAGACGGGGCAGCACGCCGGGTGCCGACCCGAGCTCGTGCAGACCGGCGTAGACGTGGTCGACCTCCAGCCGCAGTGCGAGGGCCGCGTCGGTCGCGCGCAGCGAGGCGGCGGTGCGTTCGAGCACGGCCAGTCCGTCCGGGTAGCGGTCCACGGCGAACAGTGCGCCGGCCAGGCGGCGCGCCGCGGCGGCCCGCTCGACCGGATCGCGGGACAGGTCCAGCCCCAGCCAGAGGTTGCGGACCGCCTCCGGGACGTCGAGGGCGAGGCCCGCCTCCCCCAGCCGGATCACCAGGGTCGCCCGCACCTCGTCCTCCAGCGGCTCGCGCAGCGCCCGGCGCAGCAGCGCGGCCGCGCGGTCGGCGGCGCCCGTGCGGATCGCCTCCGCGGCGGCGCGCTCCAGCACCTCGGGCACCCAGGGCAGGCCCAGCGACGCGTGGACGGCGTGGACGGCCGTCTGCTCGGCGGGCGCGCCCTGGGCGAGCATCAGCTCGGCGGCGCGCACGTGCACGTCCTGCCGGATGCTGGGCATGACGTCGGCGGCGAGCGCGATCGCGATCATCGGGCAGGCGAAGGCGGCGGCGTGCCCGGTCCGGCGCATCAGGCCGGTCCGCTCCAGTGCGTGCACGGCGTCCAGGACGGCCGGCTCCGGCAGGCCGGTGGCGGCGGAGACCACGTCGAGGGCGGGGGTGCCGCCGAGCACCGCGACCGCCTGGGCGACGTCCCGGGTGTGCGGTCCTGCCGTCGTGACGAGCGGGTGGAGGGCGCGGCCCGCGTCGGCCGGGACGAACCGGGTGATCCGGGCCGCGGTTTCCGGGTCGGGTCCGTTCCCGGAGGCCTTGATCGTGCGCAGCAGGGTGTGCAGCAGGAACGGGTTCCCGCCCGTCGTGGTCCGTACGACCTCGCGGAAGTGGTCGTCGCCGGGCCCGCCGAGGACCTCCGCGGTGGCGGCGGCGACGGAGTCCGCGTCGAGGGCGGTCAGTGCGACCCGGTGCCGGAAGAGCGGGGCCAGCCGGCCGAGGACGTCCGGGTCGGCCGGTGCCGGTGCGGGGACGACGGTGGCGATGACGACCACCGGCAGTTCACCGGCCCGGCGGAGCAGGTGCTGGAGCCAGCGCAGGGAGGCCCGGTCGGCCCACTGGAGGTCGTCGATGCCGATGACGAGGCGGCCGCGGGCAGCGAGGTGCGCGGTCAGCCGGTACAGCCCGGTCAGCGTCGCGGCGGCCGGGTCGTCGGCGGGCGTGGACGGGGCCGC
Source organism: Kitasatospora sp. RG8 (assembly GCF_017813315.1). Lineage (NCBI taxonomy): Bacteria > Bacillati > Actinomycetota > Actinomycetes > Kitasatosporales > Streptomycetaceae > Kitasatospora > Kitasatospora sp. RG8. The sequence continues at coordinate 692 of NZ_JAGIYX010000011.1, read as the reverse complement.
GGGTCGGTCGGGCCAGAGGAGTCCGGCGGCGTGCGCCGCCGGACCGGCGAGCGGGGCGCCGGTGCCGCCGATGGTGCCGAGTGCCGGTTCGAAGAGCTGGCGGGCGACGCCGAGTTCCGCCCCCTGCTCGGACGGGTCCGCCCAGGCCGACAGGACGGTGTCGCCGTCGCGACGGGCCCACCCGAGCGCCTCGCGGAGCAGCGCCGTCCGGCCGGTGCCGAACTCGCCCTGGATCAGGACGGCCGTCCCGTCCGCCGCGCCCTGACGCAACAGCCCTTCCAGTACTTCGAGTTCACGCTCCCGGCCGATCAGCAGGGGGTCGTCGGACCGGCGGCGCGGCCTGGCGGCGGCCGGGCCGGCGGCACGGGCGCGGGAGTGGGTCGTGGCGGGGGCGGACTTCACGGCGGAGAGATCAGGCATCGGTGCTCAAGGGTGCTGGTCGGTCTTCCGAACCGGCCGGTGGCCGGCTGACCGGCCGGGCCGGGCGGGTCGTCACGACCCGCCCGCTCCGGCCGGACCTGCATCCTTTCGAGCACCTGTAATCGCCCGATAAATTGTCGGTGCACCGAGTGGTTGTGGCCGCCCGGTGCACCGCCGTTCGCGGTGGTGTGTCAGCCCTGGCTGCCCGCGGGCGGGAGCTGGGACTGGATCAGGTTCATCACCGTGCTGTCGGCCAGCGTGGTGGTGTCGCC